>JADGRF010000049.1 GCA_017881055.1 Sandaracinaceae bacterium | reverse complement strand
CTCTATGTCGGCGCGGAGCTTCGTTACAACGCGCTCACGGCCAGCCATCAGTTCAACAGTGTGTCGTTGCTCGCGAGCTTCGGTCTGACGATCTGAGGCCCGCAACCCAAGGAACCAACATGACCCACTGACTGTGACGCTCGGAGCGCGCAGCCGGCGAAGCCACGCGCAGCAAGGTTACGAAGCCAATCCCACGCGGGGCGCGCCATGACAACGTCACGGCGAATGATGGCACGGCTCTTGATGGTGAACCGATCAGCCGGGCTCGCAGGCGTCGCTTCGACGCCTTACACAACTTGAGACCCGCGCTCGAAGAGAAGAAAACATGAGTAAGCAAAGCTTCGTCATCATGGTCGTCGTCGGACTGACTACGCTTGCGGCCGTCGCCGCGTGCAATGTCCACGACAATACCGTCAATATCGACGCCACCCTCGATTTCAAGGCCACCGTCGCTGTCGATCAGCTGAAGCCGGGCGACTCGGTCGCGGTGACAATGAACACGACCGGCGTAGTGCTCGTGGACCCCAACACGCAGCCGACGGCCGTCGAAGCTGCGACGGCCAGCTATTTCAAGATCTACCTGGACGATGCCAGTGGCACCCCGCTGCTCATCACGGCGCAGGCGAGCGTGCAAGTGAAGATCCCGGCGAATACCCCACCAGGGAAGCACCACCTCATTTGCCGCCTGCACAAGCACGATGGAACGCCGACCAGTCAAGAGCAGGAAATCAGCATCACGGTCGTCGCGTCCGCAACAGTGGCCACGGGTGACGCGGGCTGAGAGCCCATCTCAGCCGTAACGCAGAAGAAGCGCTTGGGGCCGGCAGGTCGCTCTCTCGGGCTCGTTTCGCAGGCGCGGATGCGCCGCTTGCGAAGCCGTAGCGGCAGTGCCGAGGACGCTCTGCCGAGCCCGGGAGCGACCTGCCGACCCCAAGCGCCCCGGGAGCTTGCGATTGTGATCGGTCAACAGCTCGATAGCCGGAGGTCCAGCCTGGCCTCCATGCTCGGTGTGGCAGCCCGTACATTCAGCTGGACGTTCGCGTGCATCAGCGCGTTGCAGCTCGTGGCCTGTGCCACGGCGCCGAAGCCTGCGCCCGTGGTCGCAGCGCAAGCCCATCAAGCACTTCGTGCTGACCGTGCTCCTCACCGGCATGCGGCGCGATGTAGCGCGGCTGATCACGTGGGTGGACATCGACCTCGATGCGAACGAGATCCACCTTCGAGGCGAGGTCGTGAAAACCGGGCACGCCCAATTGATTGACCTCAGCATCTCGCCGCTGCTGCGCAAGACGCTCGAGAGGATCAACGAGAAGAACGACACGGGCCGGGTCTTCTCGCTGACGCAGGACGACGCGCAAGCAGACAGACACGCGTTGGCCAGCCCGCGCGAGCTAGAGCCACGCCTTCAACACCAACCCCGTCAGTCCTGCGACCGCAATGACCAGCGGCTCCTGGATCTTCCAGCGCGCGAGCACACCGAGCGTGGCGACGCAGATCAAGACCGTGGGGATGTCGACGAGCGCGCGACGCCCGAGCACGAAGGCTGCGCCGGCGATCGCTCCGGTTGCCGCCGCAGTCACACCAGTGACGAATGCCTTCACCTGCGGGTTCTCCGCGTAGCGGCGAAAATACGGCGCGGGCAGCACGGTGAACAGGTAACAGGGCATGAACGTACCGAGTGCTGCGAGCGTGGCACCCAACGGACCGGCTGCGAGATAGCCGATGAACGCGACTGTGATCACGACGGGCCCTGGCGTGATCATCGCGACCGCGACGGCGTCGAGGAACTGCTGGTTGCTGAGCCAGTGGAACTGCTCGACCACGCCGCCGCGCAGGAACGGCACGATCGCGAGTCCGCTGCCAAACACGAACCCGCCCGCTTCGGTGAAGAACGTGGTGATTCGCCAGAGCGTGCCGTGATCGACGGGGCCGTGCAGTCCGGTCACGAGCCACGGCGGAAGCACGAGGAGCGAGGACGCAGCGGCCGCACGACGCGGCAACGCGCGAACCGCCAACATCGCGAGCCCGCTCCCTACGACCACCCAGACGATTTCCGATTCCGTCCAGGCCGTGACCACGGCGTTCACGGCGCATATCACCCACGCGACTTTGTCCTTTGCGATGGTCGAGCGAATCAGCTTGTTCGCGCCGCGCGCGATGAGTGCGATCACCGCGGCACCGATGCCATAGAACGCAGCCTGCATGCCGGGCACGCCGCCGAACCTCAGGTACAACCACGATAGCGCCATGACCATCAGGAACGATGGCAGCACGAAGGCCGCGCCCACGAGCGCTCCGCCGAGCGCACGACCGCGCACCCAGCCGAGGTAGATCGACAGCTGCGCCGCAAGTGGTCCGGGCGCGAGCTGCGCGAGCGCGAGGCCCTGCGTGTAGTCGTCCTTGCTCACCCAGCCGCGTTCGTCGACCAAATCGCGCTGCATGCAACCCACAAGCGCGATCGGTCCTCCGAAGCCGAGCGCCCCGAGCCGCAGGAAATACAGCACAAAGTCGCGCATCGATCCGGCGCGTGCCTGGGACGGAGAACAGACGTCGTTCGTCGAGGTGCTCACGGGCTACTTGCCGTTCCACGCGGCGGCCGCGCGCTGCGCACGTGCGTAGCGTGCGTCGACTTCTTCCCATTTCACGTTCGCAAAGAACGCATCGATGTAGCGCGCAGCCGCCGCGCCGAAATCGATGTGATAGGCGTGCTCGTACATGTCCATCACGAGCAACGGCACCGAGGTGGCCTGCGTCTGCGTGTGGTTACCGGAGCCGACAGTGCGCAACGCGCTGGTGTCGAGCTCGTACTGCAGCATGACCCAACCACTGCCACCACCGAGCCCCGCGCAGGTCGCGCGAAATTGGTCTTCCCAACGCGACGATGTCCCGTAGGCCTCGGCGAGCGCCTTGTCGATGGCGCCTGCACGCTTGCCGTCCCCACCGAGGTTCGAGAAGTACGCCTCGTGCAGTGTCTTCGAGTTGCGGAATGTCAGCTCGCGATCGCGCAGCGCAGCGACCAGAAATGGCGGTGTGTCCGCCGTGATCTTGGCGAGCTCCTGCTCCGTGCGGTTGAGGTTCTTCACCGCACCCGCGTAGTTGTTGTCGTGGTGAGAGACGATCAGTTTCTCGGACAAGCCATGCAACTTCGTGGCGTCGAACGGCAACGGAACGGCGGTGTGGTTGGCGGCGAGCGCAGGTGAGCTTGGCATGGTCTCGGCTCCTGTCGTTGCAGGTGGTGGCGTGGTTTGGGGTGGCGTAATCGTGCTGGTGGGAACGGCGCCGCGCGCGGTCTCGGGCGCAGGCATGGGTGAAGCGGCGCAGCCCACGGCAAGCGCAGCACCGCCGAGCGCGAGTGTGGTCAGGCATTCGCGTCGCGTGAAAGCTGCTTCGAGCCAGTCATCATCTTCACTCATGACGCTCTCCTCTTCGATTCAGTCGCGCGCGAAGTGCGCGAGCACTTCGTCGAAGATCTCCAAACCGCGGGCGAGGCGATCACGATCGTCCGCGTGCTTGCGCACCAAGCCGTCGATCAACATCGCGACACCCGCTGTCTCGGGTCGGTTGAACTTCTCGTCTTTGACGTCGATGTCGTGGATGATCTCCGCGACCGCCGACAAGCCAGGCCGACGCAGCTTCAAGCGCCGGCACAGCGTCTCGAACGTGCAATCGTCGCCTTCGTGCGAAAATTCGGCGTCGAACATGTCGAAGCGCAGCTCGTCTGCTTTCGGCTCGTACGTCTTCGCATCGACGAACACCACCTTCGCCTTCGAATCGATGAAACGCAGGATCAACCACGCACTCGCGATGCGATCGACCTTGACGCCACTGCGAGTTACCCACGTTCGGCCACGCAGCTCTTCGAGCTGATATTCCTTCGGCGGCCGACTCGGCTTCTGCGTCGAAGCATCGAGGCGTTTGCGCAGGTCGTGCACGCTCCGCGTGGCTTCTTTGCCTTTGGTGGCGAGAAAGAAATCGCGCGCTCGAATCTCCTCCAGGCGCTGCTCGAGCTTCTTGACCGCAGCGTCGCGCTCACGACGCGTTTTTTCGTTGCCGGAGCGAAGCGGTTGTCGCTTGCCCAGCCCTCGCGCCTCCGCGAGCACTTCCGCGTACTCCGCGTCGCGCGCTTTGCGAAACAGGGCCTCGACGTCGTCGTCGCTCTGACCAGAGACGAAGCCGGCCTCGACGATGGTCGCTTCGCCCCCACTGTCGATGATCTCGCGACGGACCCAGTGCAGATCCTCTAGCGAGGCATCGGTCTGCGGTAGCACGTACACGGAGTTCTTGAGAGCCACCGCACCAATCTTGGCCAAGCGCCGCCAAACCTTGACGCGCAGCTGACTCGGATGGGACGGAAGTTGATGCATGAGGAGCAGCCATCCACGCGACTTCGGGGCATTCGGCACGCTCCGTTGCCTAGCGTAACAACTGTTGCTATTCAATGAAAATCGCGAAACAAGTGTTGCTTTGTGTAGGAGCGAGCATGACTACGAATCCGCGGCGAAGGCCCTCGATGCTCTTCAGTTTCGTTGCCTTGGCGTTGTGTTGCAGCTCCGGTGGCCAGCAAGAGGGCGCATCGGATGCCACCGGCGAAGCCGGCTCCGCACTCGCGTCACCGCAGCTTGATGTCGTCGATCTTCCCGGTGGGGCGCCTGGCATCGGCTTCGACGACATGCAGTGGAGCGAAGCTCTGGGCCGCGTGATCGTGCCGGGTGGTCGCACCGGCAGCGTGTTTTTGATCGATCCCGATTCGAAAGAAGTCACCGCGCTTGGCGGGTTCAGCGCATCGAAGAGCTACGGCGGCGGCCACGACTTCGGCACGACCTCGGCTATCGAAGCCGGCGGGCTCGTGTATGCGCTCGACAGGACGACGACCGAGCTCGTGCAGCTCGATCCGAAGACGAAGCAGCGCGTGCACGCGCTCAAGCTGCATGCGCATCCGGACTACGTTCGCTACGTGGCCTCGACTCGAGAGCTGTGGGTCACCGAGCCCGACAGCGGCGAGATCGAGATCATCGCGCTCGGCACAGAGCCGCAGCCGAGCCTGAAGTCTGTCGCGACATTCGCTGTTCGCGGCGGTCCCGAATCTCTCGTGATCGACGCTGCTCACAATCGCGCATACACCAACAGCTTCTCCGGCTCCACGTTCGCGATCGATCTAAAAGCCAGAACGATCGTGACAACGTTCAAGAACGGCTGCGCGTTGTCGCTGGGCATTGCGCTCGATGCCGACAAGAACGGCCTGTTCGTGGCCTGTGCCGCGGGAGAGCTCGCAGCATTCTCGATCGATGGCAAAGCGCGAGGCCGAGACAAGATCGGCGCTGGCGTCGACATCATCGCCGCGGATGCTCCACGCCGCCGCGTGTTCGCCCCGAGCGGGAGGACGCACGAGCTGAGCGTGCTCAGTCTCAGCGCATCTGGAACGTTGGAGAAGGCGAAGAGCGTATCGGTGCCCAGCGGCGGAACCTGTGTCGTCGCGGATGGCCAGGGCCGTGCGTGGGTGTGTGACCCCGTCCATGGTCGCGTCGTGCGCGTCGTGCTTTCCCAGCCTTGAGCACGCGTGTGCCGCGCACGCCACCGCACGCGCGCAGCTTTCCCCTGTGCTCCGCCGCCACGACTCTCGTGAGCTGGTTGTGGTCACCGTTGCTGGCGGCCGCCATGCGCCGCATATTCTGCTACACCTCTACGCGTGGGCAACGTCATCAACCTCAACAAGTTTCGCAAAGCCAAGGAACGCGCCGAGAAGGCCGCATTGGCTGAACAGAACCGACGCAAGCATGGGCGCACCGCCGCCGAGCGCGCCCACGAGCATGCGGAGCGCGAGCGACTCGAAGCGGAGCTCACCGGCAAGCATCTCGATCCCGAGACGTGAGCCCGTGGCGCTACGCGTACGCGGATGGCCCATGCTCGCGCATCAGCCTGCCCTGAGCAGCTGGCCGCGAGCCAGGACGATGACGACGCCGGCACGCTCGACGCGTCCTACAGCGGGCTTAGCGGGTCGGCATCACGAACGACGGCCACGCGACCGTCAGCTCCGCCAGCAGCGCGCGCACAGCCGGCAACTCGAACGTCGATTTGCGTGCGACCGCGGCGATCGGGCGGCTGATGCCCGGCAGGCGCACGAGGCGTTCCAAAGGCACGCCAAGATCGCGCGCCACGCCGATCGGCACTAGCGCGTTGGCAAAGCCCGCGCGCGCGACTTGCACGAGCGCCGTGAACGACTCCAGGCGCGCCTGCACTTCGATACCGAACCCGACCAGGCGCCGGGCGCGCGCAACGCGTGATGCAATGGCTTCCCACGTCAACGACTGCGTCTCGATCGCCCACACCGGCACGGTGCTCACGCGCTCCAACGGCGCAAGGTGGGCTGGCACGATCACCATCGGCTCCTGCACCAGCTCGCGCACGCGGAGGTCCTTGTCACCTGCCATGGCTGGGCACAGGCCAAGCGCGTAATCGCCGGAGCGTACACGCGCGAGCAGCATCGGGCCGCGGTGCGCGTGCAGCTCGAGCTTCAATGCCGGCAGGCGCGCCCGCGCGCTCTGCAGCGTCGCGGGCAACCACGAGGCAAGCAGCGAATCGGTGGCCGCGACGCGCAACGCTTGCTCGCGTTCGGGCGAGCGCACGCGCAGCACTTCGCGCAGGCTCGCGAGCAAGGGTCGCGCTTCGTCGAGCAAGCGCTCGGCGTCGGGCGTCAGCCGTACCAGCCGACCGTGGCGTTGCACGAGCTTCACGCCGACGATGACCTCCAGCGCGGCGATCCGCTTGCTCACGGCGGACTGCGTGATGCGCAGCACGGCCGCCGCGCGACCCATGGTGCCCGAAGAACGCAATGCCCCGAGGGCTTCGAGCTGCTCAATCACGGTTGGTCCTGCGTGGTGGCATGGCTCTGGCCGTCGTCTTAGTGCGTTCTAGTCGCCGTCCTACTTGATCATCTTCCACTGATTCGCTCGTGGAATCCATGTTCCCGTGCAAGAAAACAAGCAGGAGGTCACGATGTCGATTGCCCTGCTCGCGCTCACGGCGCTGCTCACCGCGCTGCTCTCCGGCGTCTTCGGCATGGCGGGGGGCATGATCCTGATGGGCGTGTACGCCGCGCTGCTCCCGGTGGCCAGCGCGATGGTGCTGCACGGCGGCACGCAGCTGATCGCCAACGGTTCACGCGCATTCTTGCTGTGGCGCGACGTGTACTGGCGCAGCTTCCTGTTCTATGTCGTCGGAGCGCTCGGCGCGTTCGCGGCGCTGTCGCGCACGCACTACCTGCCAAGCCCCCTCGTGGTCTTTCTGGGCCTTGGGCTTTCGCCCTTCGCGGCGACGCTTCTGCCCGCGCGCCACTTCGACTTCGAGCGACCGGCCGCGGCGCTGTGGTGCGGCGTGCAGGTGGCGAGTGTGCAGCTGCTCGCAGGTGCCGCTGGACCTCTGCTCGACATCGCGTTCGTGAACACGCGCCTGACGCGCACGCAGGTGGTGGCGACCAAGGCCGTGAGCCAGGTGTTCTCACACGCGCTCAAGCTGCTGTACTTCATTCCGCTCGCGAGCCGCGGTGCGATTGGTCCAGCGCTAGCCTGCTCGGTGCTCTGCACGACGCTGCTCGGCACTCGGCTCGGTACTCAGCTGCTGCAGCGCATGAGCGATCACGACTTCCGGCGCTACAGCCGCTACATCGTGTACGCCACCGGCTGCGTGTACCTGGCCAAGGCGGGCGCGCTCCTGCTGTGAGCGGCGGTCGTTTGCGCTATGCTCGCAAAGCCAACGACGTTTCTGGCGTACTTGAGCTGCGCGCGCCCATCGCCACCGTTCTGAGCCGCGACCGTGAGCACGAAGCGACACGCTCATCGCCATCTCGACTGCGACTTCCTCCAAGGTCATGCCATCCACGTAGTGCAGCGTTGCCATCACGCGCGTCGAGGCTGGCTCCCGACCAAAGATGCGGTCCAGCAGCTGCACGGCCAGGTTGTGCTGCTCGGGTTCGTCCTGGTTCGCGATCTGCAAGACCAGCTCGTGATCGGCCCCCTCGGGCCTGCGCTTGCGGTCGCGTAGACGATTCAAGCTCACGTGAGTGGCGGCACGTCCAAGTCCGGAGATCACCTGAGTTGGGACGCGCGCCAGGTTTCGCAGCGTGCGCTGCAGTCGCGCGAGCACACCCGCACCGACATCGCCACGAGCTGGTGCGATACGTTACAGTTGAATCCAAGCAGGGCTGAAGGCCTGGCAGTAAGAGGCACGTGCCCGCGAGCGCCGACATCACTCCATTCAACAACTCGTACATCGGCCGACGCGAAGACCTGCTCTCGCTGGTCGAACAGAAGCCACAGCGAGTGCTCGAGGTGGGCTGTGCGCTCGGCGCATCCGGTGGTTGGCTCAAGAACGAGCACGGCTGTGCGGTGGTCGGCGTGGAGATCTGCCCGAAGATGGCGGAGGTCGCGCGCGGTCGTCTCGATCACGTTCACGTCGCCGACCTCAACCGCACCACGCTGCAAGAGCTGCTCGGCACCGAGCGCTTCGATCTGATCCTGCTCGGCGACGTGCTCGAGCACCTGGTCGACCCGTGGACCACGCTGACGCACGCGCGTGAGCTGCTCACCGAGAACGGCCGCATCATCACCAGCCTGCCGAACATCAATCACTACACCACGCTGCTGAGCCTGATCTTCATGAGGCACTGGCCGTACCGCAACCGCGGCATTCACGATCGCACGCACCTGCGCTTCTTCACGCGCAGCAACCTGCTCGAGCTCTACTCGGGTGCGCAGCTGCAGATCGAGCACGAGCGTCGCAACCTGCGCATCCTCGAGATCGTCTCGGGCATCAACGTGCTCGCGAAGCTCTTCGACTTTCATCCGTTCCGCGGCTACTTCACGTATCAGTACGTGCATCGCCTGCGCCGTGTGCGCGCGACCTCGACGCGCTGACGGAACATCCCAGCGACTGGTGGCGCATGCGTCGCCGCGCAGACCTTGCTACGCTGCGGCCGCCATGCCGCCAACTCCCGAACCCCCGGTGCGAGCTTTTGCTTGGCACGACCCGCGTCAGGCGCTCGGCCGACTCACTATCTCCGTAGCCATGGGCCTGTTCGTAGCGCTCGTGCTGTGCCAGCGACTGGCCTGGACCACACGTGCGATTGCCGGCTGGGATGCCGCCGGTATGACGCTGCTCACGCTGGCCTGGACGATCATCGGTCGCGCCGATCCTGTCGAGACGCAGCGTCGCTGCGCGGCCGAGGATCCCGGCCGGAACGCGGTATGGGGGATCGTGCTGATCTCCAGCGCGATCAGTCTGTTCGCGGGAACGATCGTGCTGCGTCAGGCGCGCCGTCTCGATCCGGAGAGCAGCAGCCTGCTCGTGATCTTGTGCCTCACCGCCGTAGCCTGCGCGTGGCTGCTCACGCATTCGGCCTACACGCTGCGCTACGCCCGCCTGTACTACCGCGACGACGAGTTCGGCATCGGTGGCCTGACCTTCCCCGGCGACCGCCCACCGGACGACATGGACTTCGCCTACTTCGCATTCACGATCGGCATGTGCTTCCAGGTGTCGGACGTCACGATCACCAATCACGTGCTGCGCCGCGCCGTGCTGGTCCACTCCGTGATCTCGTTTGCCTACAACACGACGATCCTGGCGCTCGCCCTGAACCTGGTGTTTGGGATGCTGGGGTAGCTCGGGCTCGGGGAGGCTGATCCGCATCCTCGGCGAAGGCGCGCTTCACCGCATCCCACCCGCGGAGCGCTGGGACTAGCGCTGCGAAAAGCCACTGGGTGGCGCGGCACTCGCACCAAGCGTAAGCCCCTCGACGATCCCCACCAGCGCATCCATACACACCGCAACCTGCTCGGCGGGCGCGTGCAGTGTCACTGCGAACGCCGTCAGCTCGCGATGGAACAGCTCGTAGCGCTGGACCCACGCACGGCCGTGCTGCGTGTACTCGAATTCGAGCCACGCGGCACGATCCAGCTGGCCCGTGTCGCGGAAGGTTTGTCCCGGCGCTTGCAGCTTGTGGAGCGACGGCATGCGACGAGGCGTCTGCACGTGGACCGTGCAGTCCGGAGGTCCGAGCAGCTGGAACGGCGCCGCATCGCTGCTGTCGTCTCCCGACGCGTGGAGCGTCCACGACTCCGGGAGCGGCAGGCGATAAAGCGACGTTTCCACCCACCATGCGTCCAGGCTCGGGCCCGGCGCGACTTCCGCGACCTCACTGAGCGTCACGGTGTGCTCGCCGAGGCAGCTGACGAGCTCGTCGTCGATTGTTTCGAGGCGCACGGATCGCCAGCCATCCGCGTGCTGGCACGTCACCTCGATCGCGCGCGAGCCCACGACGCGCACGATGCGATAGGGCGCACGCGCAGGAGTGACGCGCTGGCCGAATCCTGAGATGAATACAAGGGCGGGGCGTTCGCTCACTTCGGCGCTGGCTTCGCGCCGCCCAACAACTCCGTGTAGTCCGCCAGCACGCGCACGCCTTCACTCAGCGTGATGTCATCGGCCACGCCCTGCACTGATGCGGCATCGTTCACCTCACCCGCACCGGCATCTTTCGTGGCCTTCGCGTCCTTCGCGTCTTTCACATCCTTGCCATCCTTCGTGAACGACATGGCGGGCGGCAAGCCGGGCGCATCCGCGTTCTTCAGCGTGATCTCGTACGTCGTGGGCTGCGCGGCGCGCAGTGCGGCGAGCGCCTTGTCGCGCTCTTCCTTGCGCGCTTTGGCTTGTGCCAGCTCTTGCCTGCGCTCCGCTTCGTTCAGCGATACGGACTTCGAGGTGATGTCTTTCTTGACGCGCACGATGTCTTGGCCGAGCTGCGCGAAGGTCTTCTCCGCGGCGACGCGTGCGGTCGACTTATCGCGCAGCGCCGTGACGTAGGGCTTCACGCGATTCAAGTGTTCGTAGGGCGTGGGCGGCACCGAGTCCCACGGCAGCGGATCCTTCAGGAACGACTCGCTCACCTCACTGAAGTCGCTGAGCGACGGCAAGACGAGGTCAGCTGCAACGCCACGGAGCTGTGTGGATGCCCCGCCCGGCCGATAGAATTTCCGAATCGTGATCTTGAGCGCGCCCGGATCGTACGCGTACGCCAGGCCGCTGCGCGCCATCGCGCGATCGAGCGGCAGAATGCTCTGTACGGTGCCTTTGCCGAAGGTCTGCGAGTCGCCGACGATCACGGCGCGGCCGTAGTCTTGCAGGGCGCCCGCGAGAATTTCGGAAGCCGACGCGCTGAAGCGGCTGGTCAGCAGCACGAGCGGTCCGTCGTAGAGCACGGCGGCGTCGGGATCGGTCTCCACCTCGATGTCGCCAGCGGCGCCGCGCGTCTGCACGATCGGTCCTTGCTTGATGAACAGGCCGGTCAAGCTGACGGCCTCGGCCAACGAGCCGCCGCCATTACGCCGCAGGTCGAGCACGATGCCCTGCACCTTCTCGGTCTTCAGCTTGGTGACTAGGCGCGCGACGTCCGCGGTCACGCTGCGCGGCGCGCTGCCCTTGTGCTCGCCCATGTTCGCGTAGAACTCGGGTACGTCGAGCACGCCCAGGCGCAGCGTGCTGCCGTTCGCTCGCGGCACATCAACCACCCGCGCCTTGGCGGCTTGATCTTCGAGCTGGATCTCGTCGCGCACCAACGCGACCGTCTTCGGGACCGACCCGTCGGGCGCGCCGGCCGGGATCACCGACAAGGTCACGCGCGTGCCCTTCGGACCGCGAATCAATTGCACGATGCGGGACAGCGGCATGTTCACGACGTCGACGGCAGGCTTTCCGTCCTGCGCGACTGCGACGATGCGATCGCCCGGCCCCAAGCTGCCGCAGCGAGCGGCGGGCCCGCCAGGCACGAGCTCGCGAATCGTGCAGTAGCCTTCGGGGCTCTCGAGCGATGCGCCAATCCCGAACAGCGACAGGTTCATGGCGATGGAGAAGCTCTCCATCTGCTCGTGGCCGAGATAGTCCGAGTGCGGGTCGTATACGTGCGCGAGCGCATTGAGATAGACCTCGAGCACTTCGTCGTTGCTGAGCGCCTTCATGCTCTCGACGCGCTGCGCGTAGCGGCGCGTCAGGTGACTGACGATCTGCGCGGGCGGTCCGTCGCCGAGCTTCTCCTGCAGGTACTCCGCGCGCAGCTGCTGTCGCCACAGCTCGTGAGCCGCCGCGATGTCGTGTGGCCGCTGCGCGTGCTCGCGGTCCAACGAGAAGACTTCGTGGCCCGTGAAGTCGAACTTGGCCGTCTTCAGCGCAGTAGCGACGAACGCGCTGCGCTGCTGCAACCGTTCCATGTAGCGGCGAAAGATCGCGTGCGCGGCCCGCGTGTCGCCCGCGCTGCGCGTCGCCTCGGCCAAGGTTGCTCGCTGCGCGGCGAGCTCGTCGAGGTCCGACTGCAGGAACAGCGAGTGCGTTCCGTCGAGCGCATCGAGGTAGCCGTCGAGTAGCTTGCCCGCCAGCTCCTGGTTGAGTGGATGGTGCGCGAACTGCGAGCTCTCCAGGATGGTGCTGGTCAGCCGCGTGATGTTCGCCTCGGTGTCGCTGGAGGTCGCCGTCGGCGCCGCGTGCACCCCCAGACAGTTCACGGCGGCGAGGGCGACCGACAGGCCGAGGCTGATCAGAAACGCGGCAGTTTTCGTGGTGAGTTTGAAATGCTTCATCGACGATACGAGACGGTTCACGGTGGAACCGGGATCTTGGCACATCGGCGGCCGGCGCGCCCAACCGGGGCCGGGAGCCGCCTGGCGCGGACGGTCGGGATACGCCGCTTTTCGTGTGCTCCGGCCGCCGACCTGTGGGGCCGCGACCGTCTGCCGGACGGACTCGAACGGGGGGCGCCCCGGGGTCCGGCCGCGGTGTTGAGCCGCGCCGACGCGAAGGGCCGCCACCCATACGGGACCTTCCAGTGTTGCGAAACGCTATCGAGCGCGAGTCACGTTCCAGCTGTCAGCATGGTAGCGCAAGCAACTTGCGTGGTTCGTTAGGTGGAACACTTGTTCTGCCGTCGCGCGAGCGGTACTCCGATCGCAGACGGCATGTTCCGCAACACGCGCTGTGCAGCGCGCACCGTGCAGCTCGTGAAGGGCTTGGCGATCGCACGCTGCGGTTCGCCGTAGCGTTCAGCCCCCCGCCGCACGGAGGCTCCGTGAAGCCGCGCACCATCAGACGTGCGCGGCTTCACGGCAACTTCGATCTGACCGTCAGCCGCCTTCACCGCCGGAGGTTGGCTCGGCCCCAGCCGACTTGCACGCGTACGTGATGCGGTACTCCTTGACCTCTTCGGTGGTGGACTCCACTTCCTTGGAGTCGCCGTGCTTCTCGTACTTCGTGTCCTCGGCGCCCTTGGTGCGTTCGCCGACCTTGGCCATTTCCTCACCCACGATTTGGTAGCCACCGGGGCAGTTCGAGGCCATCTGCCGCTCGGCATCCTTCATCGCTTTGTCGTGGTCGCCCTTGAGCGCCAAAATGCCCCCGCCTTGATCACGCTTCACCATCTCCGCGCGCCCCTGGATCAAGAAGCAGCCCGAGAGTCCAAGCAGCGCGACCGACAGCATTCCGATTCGCTTCATCATGTTCAGTGAGTCTCCAAGTAGGTCGATGATCGAGTCCGAATCGGTGTGGGCCGAACGGCTCTCGACGAGAGCATGACTTGCCGAGCCCGCGATTGCTTCAGCACATGCGAACATTTGTTGCACAGAATTGATCGCAGGCCGGAGTTGGGGACGCGACAGGAGTCGCACTCGCGCGGCGACGGCGTGTCACCGGGCCGCACGGATGAACGGCTTGGCCAAGACGTCCCAGGGGATCCAGAACGGGATCAACAAGAGAAATGCGCGGAACGTGACGCCGAGTAGCAGGTAGATGCCGAGCTGCATGCTGATCAGCGCGGGCACGATCAGGCACCGCAGGCGTACATCGAAGAGAGCGAGCGGCGCCGACAGCTCACCGACGAGTGTGAGCTTGGCGAGTGCTCCGCAGACCAAGGGCAGTCCGGCCAGACCGAGGCCCCACATCACCTTCGGTTCGTGAGTGTAGTGATGACGCAGCAGCAAGTTGTGGAAATTCGTCGCGGTTGCCCACGCGAGGCCGCTCTCGCGCAGCTTCGCGATGCCAGCCGCGAAATAGATGATCACGGACGCGACCCAGCCGAAACGAATAGGCCAGCGATACTCGCCGCTGATGGCGGCAGGCTCCGCGCCGAACGTTGGAAACCGGGGAAACCGGCGACGCAGCCAGGCGTCCACGGAATAGTGCGAACCCACGCGCGACAGCGCGAGCGCGCCGAGCAAGAAGACCAGCATCGCATCGCTGTGATGCACCTTGCCGAAGTTGTGAGGCACGGCGAGCAGAAACGCGCCGCTCGCGAAGGCCACACAGGTAGCAATGCGCGTGAGCAGACCGAGGCACGCGCAGAGCAGCGCCAGCTTGTACGCGACCGTGCACGCCACGAGCACGGAGACCGACGGGATACCCGTCCCGAGCGCACGAAAGATCGGAGTCGGAAACCAGAACACGGGATCGATCTCGCCCCATTGCCAGGCCTGGATCGCGCGGTGTTCATACAAGAGACCGCCGAAGAACGTGACACGGCACAGCTCCAGGGGAAGCGCCGGTTCCGGCGTGAACCAGAAGTCGTTCCAGCGGCGGGCGAGCGTCATCGTACCGCCTCCGCGGCCCCGCCGAGCCGGGCCTCGATCAGGCGCTTACGCGAGTTCGGGTGATCCTTGTTGCTTGCGCCGGGCAGCACGGGCCAGCGCATTTCGTAGGCACGCAAGGCGACAATCGCGGGCCCCTGATGATCGCCGCGCACGCGCAGCTGTTCGTAACGCAAGAGCAGTTGCTTGAGCGCGTGGGCGTAGGCCGCGGGGCCACGCTCCGCGCTCACACGATGCATCGCGGAATAGAAACGCGTGTTGTCGAACGGGCTGAGGTCACGGTTGATCTCGAGCGGGATCTCGCGCCCATCGGGCAGCACGCCCACGATGACCTTGCGCGAGACGCGATCGCTGGCCAGCCCCGCGTACATCGGATAGTTGGAGAACGGCCAGTGCTCACTCCGCGCGGCGATCTCGTAGCCGTGTCCGAGGATCAGCAGCGCGAAGAACGCGGAGAGCACGGAACGCCGCGCGGGCGACATGGAATCGTCCGCGGCGTGGCTCGTTTCCGCATGCATGGCGGCTCTGTATCACGGATTGCGCTGCATCGTCTCGGTGAGCTGCCCGAACCGTTGCCGTGGCCGATCAACGAGGTCGCGCACGACGGGCAAGTGCCAGCTGTCGCGCAGCAGGTCGTGCTGAAACCCGGCCTCGCCGTTCAGCGCCATCAGGCCGCTCTGCACCGAACCGCCGAAGCTCCACAGCTTCTCCAGAAGAAGAGGCTAGCAGGATAGAGGACGGCACGCGTCCGGCTTCCCCGCCCTAGTGTTGCACGTAACCAGCCATGTCTGTGGTTCGATGGCGACAGTACATGAGGCGTGATGCGACAGCTGTTCGCGCCGATGGACTCGGTGCCCAGATACGTGCCGGCAACGTTCAGACACTTGCCAGTGCCGCCGGTGCCGCTGCTGCCGCCGACGGTGCCACTGCTGCCACCGATCCCGCTGCTGCCGGTGCCACTGCTACCGCCGTCTCCGCGCACGCCTTGCTTGCTTCGAGACCGGCGACGCGAACGAGCTGAACTCGAGTGGGTCGCTCGCTCAGCAAGTGCGCACCCACGCGCGGGTCGCCAGGTGAATTGCGCCCGACGCGTGATCTGCGACGCGGAACGGAGCTGCGGACAGCTGGAACTTGCGCTCCAGACGAACGCACGCAAACGGTGCGTGCACGTACCGGATCGGCGAAGAAGCTGCCGGCGGGACCCGGACGGCGCTCACGCTTCTTGCACAGCGGTGGATTCGGCGCCCGAGCAAGCCCCGTTGGCCTGCTTCTGGCATAGTTGGTCGCATGAGCGCCGAGGCGAGCTACGACGACCTGATCATCGGAACCGGCATGGCGGGATTGACCGTCGGTGCGTTGCTCGCCCGGCAAGGACGCCGGGTGCTGATGCTCGAGGCGCACGATCAGCCGGGTGGCTACGCGCACACGTTCGCGATGGGCAACTACCGGTTCTGCGCGCAGGTCCACTACATCTTCGGCTGCGGCGAAGGCGAAACGATCCACCGGTTTCTGGATCGCGTGGGTCTCGCGCAGACCGTGCTCTTCAACCGTCTCGATCCGGACGGGTTCGATCACGTCGTGGTCGCGGGTGAACGCTTCCGTATTCCTAGCGGTTTTCCGGCATTTCGTGAGCGGCTGGTCGCGCGCTTCCCCGAGGCGCGCCAGCCGCTGCAACGCTACTTCGCCGCGGTCATGAGCATCGCGGACGAGCTCGAGCGTGCGCCGGCGAAGATCGGCTGGCGCGACCTGCTGAGCGCACCGCTGCGCTTCCCGAACCTGCTGCGCTATCGAAGCTGGACGCTGCAGCGCTTCTACGATCACGTGCAGATGCCGCAGCTGCTGCAAGCCGTGTTGGCGGGACAGTCGGGGGACTATCTGTTGCCACCGGAGCAGGTTTCGTTTCTTCTGCACGTGTCGCTGATCGACTACTACGGGCGAGGCGCGTACTACCCACGCAAGCACTTCTTTCATTTCATCGATTCGATCGTACAGACGATTCGCCAACAGCCCGGCTGCACCGTGCTGTTCGAGCACGAAGTGCAACGCATCGTGGTCGAAGGCGGCAAGGTCGTCGGCGTGGAGACCAAGAACGGACAGCGCTTCTCCGCGCACCGATACATCTCCAACGTCGATCCGGCTGCCACGCTAGCGCTGATCCAGGGCGCCGAGTGGCCGAGCTCGTATCGCAAGCAGCTGGATTACGAGTACTCGTGCAGCACGTTCACCATGTATCTCGGCGTGAAAGGTCTCGACCTGCGCGAGCACGGCTTCGGCTCGTTCAACGTCTGGCACTACCCGCACGCCGACCTCAACCGCATGTACCGAGACCAGCTCGAGCGCCACGACTTGTCCAATCCCTGGCTGTTTCTCGCGACGCCGACTCTGCACAGCGACGAGCCTGGGACCGCGCCCGCGGGCGAGCAGATCCTCGAGGCCGCGACGGCTTGCGACTACGGCTACTTTCGAGCGCTCCGGGATCAAGGCGGCCCCGCGTACACCAAAGCGAAGCTCGCGGTGCGCGACCGAATCTTCGAGATCCTCGAAGCCCACTACGTGCCGGGCTTGCGCAAGCACCTGGCCATGCGCGTTGCGGGCACACCGCTGACCAACGCAGAGTATTGCCGTTCACCGCGCGGCAACGCCTATGGCACGGCGCTCACACCGCTGCAGCTGTCACGCGTGCCGTTCGAAACGCCGGCTGCCAATCTGTTTCTGGTGAATGCCAGCGCGGGTTATCCCAGCATCGGCGGTACGATTGGCTCGGGCATGCGCCTCTACGACCGCTTGATGGCAGGCGAGTCATGAGAGTCGCGGTCGTGGGCGCCGGCATCGCGGGCCTGACTGCCGCGTTTCGCTTGCAAGAAGCCGGTCATCAGGTCGAAGTGCTGGAAGCCTCGGCGCAGCCGGGTGGACGCATGGCTTCGCGCACGGAGAACGGCTTCCGGATCGATCTCGGCGTGCACATGCTGCTCGAGCACTACGACCGCACCCGCGCGCTGATCACCGAGCTGGGTCTGCAGGATCAGTGGTTCGCGCTGGAGGCCGGTGCGGGTGGCGTGCTGCGCGACCACGAGCTGCGCGCCTTCTCGCCCAAGAATGCGTTCGACGTGCTGCGCTTTCGCGGCATCAGTCTGCGCGGGCGGATCCGCTTGTTCATCGAGCTCGCTCGCGCGCGACACTGGCGCGACGACCTCGACTTCTTCGATCTTTCGGTCGGAGACGACGCGCTCGACGCCGAAGACTGCGACACGTTCGCGCGCCGACGCATGGGCGACGAAGCCACCAACTACGTGGTCGACAGCTTCATCCGCACGTTTCACTTTCACGGCGCGCACAAGATGAGCATGAAGTACTTCGAGGCGCTGGCCGCGCTGCTCGTCACGCGCGGCGAGTTTCAGCTGTTCGCGCTGCGAGGCTACATGGGCGCCCTGCCCGACGCGCTCGCGGCACGCCTCCACGTCCGGTGCTCCAGCCCGGTCAGCTCCGTGATCGCACGCGGCGCCGGTGTCGAGCTGAGCTCGGCTGCCGGCTGCGAGACCTACGATGCCGTCGTAGTAGCCACGACCCCAGGCGCTGCGCGGAAGTTGCTGCTGGAGCCGAGCAACGCGCAGCGCGAGCTGCTCGCGCACGCCACGTCATCTGCAACGGTAGTGTGCAGCTTTCTGGTTCCGGTCGCGATCGCGGGCGACTTCGAGGGCATCTGGGTACCGTTTCTCGAGAGTCAGATCATCTGCGGCGTCTCGAACGAGACCAGCAAGGGCTCGTCCGACGGACAGCGCTGCGTGTTCAGCGTGTTCCTCCACGAGGAGGCGGCACGCCACCGGCTCTCGCGCAGCGATCGCGAGCTGAGCGACGTGGTGGGCACGGAGCTGGTCCGCCTGTTCCCGCGCTACGAAGGGCACCTCGAGCCGCTGTTCGTGCAGCGCTGGCCCGAGGCCCTGCCGGTCTACGGAGTTGGGCAAGTGACGCGCGTACGAGCGTTCTGGGCACACGGCCAAGGGGACAACGGCATATGGTTGTGCGGCGACTACCTCAACCACCCGTGGGTCGAAGGCGCAGTGCGCTGCGGCGAGAAGGTCGCGGCGGGCATCGGTGCACGACGCTGACACCCTGCATCAGGCTCGACTCGAGAAGAACGCGGTGAACGGATCAGGGTCGACGCCGACGAGCAGCGACTCCGCGTGCAGCTCGCGCATCACCTCGCCCAGCTCGGGCTGCTGCAAGTAGTAGTCGACGATGGCGGCGACGTAGCCGGGGTCCTTGCGCACGGCCGCCAGCTCTTCGAGCGACGGGTGCAGGCCGCGCAGCGCCATCGAGGCGCGCGTGAGGTGCTCGGTCGGCGAGAGGTACTCGACGTCGCCCGCCACCTGCGCGTCGGCGCCGGCGTCGATCGCCTGCTTCGCGGGCGTTTGACTCGCGTTGTTGTCAGCTGAACACGCGGCAAGCGCGAGACAGGCCAGAAGGCGTGCGCCCACCGCGAGTCCCCTGCCCGCGCGCTGCATCACTGACCCGCGTCCGCAGTGCCGGCGTCATCCGCACTGGCAAAGCACTCTGCGATGAGGTTCTTGGTGAAGTCCAAGCAATCGGGCGCTGCAGAATACGTGCACGTGATCGCGGCCGTCACTTGATTGTTGCACATAGTGTCCGTGCAGTTCGAAGCGCTGCCCGCCGGACACTTGTCGGCGATGCAACAGAACGTGTCGGCGGTCGGCGCGTGGCAACCGTTTTGATCCGCGCACGCGAACAGCTGCAGGTACACGCAGGCGCTGCAGTTCAAGCCGCCGGCCGAGGCCGGATGTTTGTCGGCCTTGACGCACGCGTCGCGGCAGTCGCCGGCCTTCGCGCCGCTGCAAGCTGCAACGCAGTCGCGCGTCGCGGCCGTGCAGCGCGGCAGCACGATCGACGGCAGCGGCTCGCGCGCCTGGGCGCACATGCGCACCGAAGCATCCGCTCCGGCATCACCGCTGCCAGTTCCGAGCCCAGACGCATCCGGCTTCCACGTGAGCCCGGCATCTCCTTTACCTGCCCCGGAGTCGGAACCCGCGTCGCTGCTCTTCTTTGCCAAGTCACTGCCGCAAGCCGCGACGACCAGAAGCGCGAGCGCGCCCGCACACGAAATGAAAACACGCGTAGTCATGGAAGGCGTCCCCTGTCCGCGTCGATCCGACAAGAATCGCGCGCAAGGAGGATCGCAAACTTGAGCGAGAAAACCAGGGGTATTCGGCGGATTCGAGTGTTTGCTCGCGGAGCAACCGGCCTTAGAACAGCGCACCCTCGAGCCCAATCGACACGAAAGGCGCAAGGACTTTGGGGAACGGCGCTCGCCGACACGCCGCCAAATCCTCGGCTGTGTCACAGGACGGGGATGCGTGGGCTATCGGCTCGGCGACTCCAATCAAGGCGCGCAGCGAGAGCCCATCGAGCACGTACTTACAACCTTGCACGCCGAAGTGCGCCTAGACCGTTCGCCAGGTCTTCCGGCCACGAACAGGCCGAGCGTATCGCCGTGCCGAAGAACCAGGTGCAGGCCGGTACCGAAGCCGGCTTCAGGGCCACCGAGGTCGAAGCCGCCGCCCAGCTCGAGGTTCCAAAAGCGCGTGGGCTGGAGCCCAAGGCCCATCCCGCCCCAACCGAACGGTCCACCGAAGCCGGCTTTCCCGAACATGTACATGGTTGCCGCTGATGGCGGCAGCGCCTTGCGATCTTCGGCGGCGGCGTGGCGCGGCACAACTGACCACGCAAGAAAAGTCATAGTGCACAGGCTGAGGAGTCTGAGTTCGCGAAGCATGCGCGCTCCTCAGCAAGGCCTGTGCCAGCGCGGGTCATCGCCGCCGATCATGTGCTAAAGCTGTCACGTGGAACCACCGACTCTCCCCAACGCCGACGCGATTCAGACCTTCATCCTGCGCTCGTTTCCAGATCGTGATGCACGGCCTGGGATACTTGTCGAGCACGCAGCGCCCGATCGCGTTCGCGTGCGCATGCCTGCGCGCCCTGAGTACCTGCGCCCGGGACAGAGCGTATCCGGGCCAGCACAGATGGCGCTGGCAGACACGGTCGGCTGGGTCCACGTGCTCGCGAACCTCGGCTTCGAAGGCGCCGCCTCGGTCACGAGTCAGCTCAACATCAACTTCTTGTCGCGCCCAGGCCCGGTCGATCTGATCGGCGAAGGCTTGCTACTCAAGCTCGGCAAAACGCTGTTCGTGTCCGAGGTTCGCTTGTACAGCGAGGGCTGCGCCGCGCCCGTGGCGTTTGCGACGGTCACGTACGCCGTTCGCCGCGTGAGTCACTCGGGCTGAGCCGTGCGCGTGCGCAGGTGTCGAGCTGCAGCGTGTTTCAGCGCTCGAAGCCTGCCGAGCCTGTGATCTGAATCGGGCTGCCTGCGTCATCGCTGCTGGCGCTGTCGACCATGTACACGATCACGGCGCCTTCGCCGTTCGGACCCACCACAAAGCCGCGCACGTTGATGTCGTTGCCGAAGAACGACGTCCCGTTGAAGGTGCCGCCGGTGCCGCTGCGCGTGATCGTTCCATCGGACATCTTCACCTTCAGCGTGATCGCGACCGTCTTCGCAGCGAAGTTGATCGTGAGCGTGGCAGCGCTGAGCCTGCCCGGCGCAGAGTCGCCCGCACGCGTCGGCGCGGAGCCGCCGCTCAACTCGTAGGTCACCGTGCCGGTGGGCGCCTTCGCAGCCGTCGTGCGCGCGCCAGTGGCGTAGTGGAACACGTTGTCGATGGTGTCGAACGTCTTGAACGTGCTCGCGTAGTAAAGGCCGGTCGCCTTGCCATCAATCCACGTACCCCACGCGCCTTCGTCGTTGTGCCCTGCGCTGCGCTGCGAGCACGTGCCGATCGCCAACTTCTCCATCGTGCTGGCTTGGTAGAAGGTCAGGCCCTGAGCATCGAACTTCGCCGTGCAGTCCGGGCGCTGATCGATGCCAATGCCGTCGCCAGCCAGGTACGCGACCGCATAGCCCTTGCCCGAAGGAAACACCGGGCTGCCGCTGACGGCGGCATCGACCGCCATGCCGGGCCCCGCGTCGTTACCCGCAGGCGGCCCCGAGTCTGCGCTCGCGGCTGCGGCGTCGTTCTTGCCCGCGTCTTTGCCAGCTGCTGATTTGCCCGCGTCGCTTTTGCCAGCGTCACTGCCGGACGAAGCATCGTCGCCGCAGGCCGGCAAGCAAGACACTGCGACCAGCAACAGAGTGAAAGCGTGGATTCGGCGAGCCAAGTTGAGCATGACGCGCAGGATAACCGCGCAACGCCGCGCGAATCTACGTGGGCAGGCGTGGTCGCGAGTAGCAGATCCCCACGAGCTACCTCGCCACCGCACCTGCCCGCGACGCCCCGAGCTGCGCTTTCAACACCGTGACCTCGGCCCGCAGCGCGACGTTCTCGCTTTCCAGCTGACGCTGAGAATCCGAGAGCGCGTCGAGCTTGTGCGAGAGCGCCTGGATGGCAGCGAAGGAAACACCATCGCCGTCGATCTGGAAGATGTGCTTGTCGTCGGCGCCCACGCGAAACGCTGCTTTGAAGTCCTGCGCCATCGGCCCGATGTGCTGAATATCGGCCGTGTCGAACTTGTAGTGCCACGTGGACAGCGGCAACGACAGCACACCGTTCAGCACGTCCTCGGGCCGCACCGGAACAAAGCCCGCCTTCATGTTGCGATCACTGATCGGGCAACCGCCGCCGCCCGCGCCGTAACATACCGCCTGTCCCGTCGGGATCGGGATGCCGGTGCAGCACGTGAGACCAGAGCAGCACGGTGTGCTCAAGCACGACTCGGATTGATTCGCGCACAGCGTCCCGCCGGCATCGCTGCAGGATCGCGTCGGGTTGTTGTCGTCCGGGCACAAGCGACCCGCGGTCGCTGCTACGCACGTACCAGCACAATGATCGCAACAACGCTCGTCGGCCTTGCAGATCGCTCCACCACACGCGCTCTGTCCCGCGTCTGCGGGCCCCGAATCTCCGAGACAGGACACACCCGGGCACGACTTGCCGCAGCTGACATCAGTGGCGCCGCCGCAGCCGTGGCAACACATCTCGCCCGCAGAGCACGAAACGCTGCCGCAGACTACGCCTCCGTCACGCGCACCGGCGTCGTGCTTGTTCGCGCCACCATCCAGGGGCTGCGCGTCGCGCCGGCAGCGGCCGCCGTCGCATACGTAGTCTTTGCCGAGGTCGAGGCAATCTGAGTCGCCGCTGCATTGCACCTCGCACGCTTTAGCGATCGCGGCGGCGCCGCATGCACTGGACGGCTCCGGCGCCAGACACGTAGCGGCAGCCGCCAACGGCGCGCACGCCGCGGTGTCGACGCAGCTCGTCGTGCACACGCCGCACACGCATGACAGTCCGGCCGCGCAACTCGCCGAGCAGCGCTCCAAGAAATGCGTCTCGCTGCTCGTGCTTCCGCCAGAATGCGATTGGCTCGTGCAAGCCGCAACGGCCAGCGCCGCAGCGACTACCAAGTACCGCATGACGCCTCGTGTTTCACTTGCCTCGGTCATCGTCATTCTCCTGCGCGGTGTCCGCGGATCCTTCTTCGGTCAAGCACTGCCCGCCGTACGCAACCACGCGGCGGTGACGTTGCGGAATTCCCCGCTCGGCATTGTACGCATCGACGCGCCTGCACAGCTCGCTCTGCGCCTGCCGAAAACTCTTCAAATACGCGAGCACCTTGTCCTCCAACGGATGCCCATCCCACACCACGAACGTGTACGTGCTGCCGCCGATCACATCGCTCGCGCGCGCCGTGGGCTCGAGCGCAAGCTTCTGACAGATCGTGTTCACGAGCGCCTGAAAGTGGTCGAGCACCGCGCCCTCCCAGCCCGCAGGCTCTTCGAGCCCAATCACCAGCTCGCTGCTGCTGAACACCGCATCGGCACCAACGCCGGTCTCGCTCACGCGCCCCGCCGCAAGCAAACGACCAAGCGCTGTGTCCAGCTGCTCCGACCGCGTAGCTCACTGCGCGTGAAGCGCCACGCGCGTGATCGGACCCGCGCGATAGATCGTAGTCCAGATCAACGCATCCAGCTCCGCCTCGTCGCCAATCTTTCGCAAGCGACCAAGCTCGTCTTCGCTCGCCACGCGATACGCCGTGCGTGCCCCCGTGCCCGACGCAAACACCAATCCGGACTCGGTAAGGTCGTGCAACACCCCACGCACCAACGCTTCATCGTCGCGATGAAAGCGCGTCAGCACCTCGTGCCGCAGCACCATCTGCTTGGCGCCGAGATAGTCGAACACCGCTTCCCAGAGCGACCGACCGTGATCAGTGTGACTCTCGCGCAGCCGCTGTGTCTTACGCTGATACGTCCGCAGCGCCATGCCAAACATGTCCGCGCTCACCTTGCGACTCACGCCCTGCTCTTCCAGCTCGCGCGCCAAGCTCAAGAACACCTGCCCCGCGATCTGCGACAACGGCGCGCGCACGCCACCCGACGTCGCCAACTGCGCAATCAGCACTGTCGTCTGACGTACGACCGAATCGATGAGCAGCTGAACGTTCACGCGGGTGTTCTCCGATGCACGAGGCAATCTACTCCACGGCGAAGCTGGCAGGGGGTGGCGGTTCTGACGCCCCGGGGGGCGAGCGCCGGCGCCCTATCCCTGCACCAAGCTCGCGTAGCGCTGATAGAGCACCGCAGGCATCGCATGCTCCAGCTGCCACGTGATCGCGATCGGTCGATCGCCGAGATGCGATAGGTACCGCGCGGGTCCCATGAATGCGTAGGTTGCTTTGGGGTCGGTACGAACGAAGAGAAAGAAGCTCCAACCGTTGGCTGGGCTATTGGTGTAGCGCTGTCCGCTCTCGGTGTTGACGCTCGCGATGGATTGCGTCTCCCAATGGAACAGTGCCGGCGAGATCGCGTAGTCGCGATAGCGTGTGCTTGGCGAGAAACTGCGCGCTGACTTATCCAGCGTGACGAACAGCAGCTCGCGACGCTCGTCGGGGAGCTTCAGGATGCCACCCTGCGGCGTACTGCCCTTCTCGCCCGCCTTGACGTAACCGACCGCGGCCAAGATCTCGCGCCTGGAGTAGTGGCGATGCAGCGCAAGCGGCCACGCCGCGATTGGATAGACATCCCTTGCGACCGTGATGCGTTCTGCGAGCGCCTCGCTCAGCTCGGCGATCTCAGTCCGAATCTCGGGGCTGCTCCGTAGGTACGCAGCGACGTCTTCGGCGGCCCTCAAAGTTCCGCGTTGCTCCAGCTGGAATCCCAGCATCGCGTGGCGCACACGATCGAGGTCGGTCATGTGTGTAACGGCTTCGCCTCTCCACAAGGCCAGGCGCGCGGGCTCATCGACGTGCAGCAGCCAACCGAGGCGTCGGCTCAGCTCGTGAATCGAGGCGTCTGCAGCCGGCAAGACACCCGCGTCGTGTTTCAGCGTCGTCCATCCGCCCGCGTCGCCGTAGACGTCCTCGACGTCTCGGCCAGTCGCCGCCAGAAACTGCGAGAGCGTGATCGGCCCTTGCTCTGCGTTCAATTCTTGGACTTCCGATACCAGACGCGTTCGGCGGCTGAGTTGTGCCTTCACCGCACCGAGAATTTGTGCGCGTGCCACAGCGTCGAGTTGCAGAACGCAGCCGCTCGGTAGGAACGGAAACCCGTGCTCCAGCGCCTTGGCGAGACGTGCACGCGGCACGCCCGTGAACGCGCACAGCGTGGCGTCGAAGCGAAATTCTGCGCGGTGCCGCCCGATGAAGTCGAGCACCAGGCACGATTCCTTCTTCTGGTCGTGACGCAGGCCGCGACCGAGTTGCTGCAAGAACAACGTCGCGCTCGCCGTGGGCCGCAGAAATAGCAGGGTGTCTACGAAAGGAAGGTCGACACCTTCGTTGTAGAGGTCGCACGTGCACAGCACGTTGATCTCGCGCTCACGTAGCTGCCGCGGTGCATCTCGGCGCACCGCGTCGGGCGTCTCACCGTGAATCGCAAGAGCCTTCACACCGCGCGCGCAGAGGGCCTTCGCCATGAATTCGGCGTGAGCAACGGAAACGCAGAACGCGAGCGCTCGTACCCGGGCAACGCTCGTGACGCGGTCGCTCAGCTGCTTCAAGACGAGCTCGACTCGAGCTTCGTTACCCGTGTACAGCTGTTGGAGTTCGGCGGTGTCGTATCCTGTGCGGCTCCAGCGGATGCGCGTGAGATCAGTGTTGTCCGAGATGCCGTAGTACTCGAACGGAACGAGCAATTGGCGTTCGAGCGCGTGCCAGATCCGCAGCTCCGCCGCGATGTGACCATCGAAGTCAGGGAGCAGGGGCTTGCCATCCGCGCGCTCGGGCGTCGCCGTGAGGCCGAGCATGATCTCAGGTCGCAGTTGCGGAATCAGCGCTCGGTACGACTCGGCCGGCGCGTGATGACATTCGTCGACGACCACGTAGGAGAAATGCGACGGGCCGAATTTCTCGAGCAGCTTCTGGCTGGCAACGCTCTGAATCGTCGCGAAGAGATGGTCCCAACGCTCCGGCTCTCGCCCTTGGAACAGCAACTCGCCGAACGCGCCGTCCCGAAGCACGTGGCGGAACGTCGTTTGAGCTTGCTCCAGTAGCTCGCGTCGATGGGCGAGAAAGAGCAGCCGCGGCGGCGTGCCCGCTTGTTGAACCCGACGCAGGTAGTCGAACGCAGCGACGACAGTCTTGCCCGTGCCCGTCGCCGCAACGACCAGATTGCGATAACGCCCGTGCACCGCTCGTTCCACGTCGAGCCGGTCGAGGATCTCCTGCTGAAAGGGAAACGGCCGCAGCGTAAACAACTGGTGGACCGTGTCATCGACGCGCGTTTCCTGAGACAGAGCTGCTCTGAGGCGTTCCCTCGACGAGGCCTCTGCTGGGTCGAACTCCTCGAACTCGGGGTCGTTCCACAGCGCTTCAAAGGTGCCTCGAAACTTGTCGATCACCTGCGGGAGATCGGCCGCGCAGACCTTAACCATCCACTCGTGGCCGTCCGCGAGCGCGGGCTTCGTAAAGTTCGCGGAGCCAATGTACGCGGTATGCAGGCCGCTCTCGCGATGAAAGAGCCACGCTTTCGCGTGCAGTCGCGTGCGTCGCACGTCATAGGACACTTTCACGCGCGCACCCGGAAGCTTAGCCAGTGACTCGATAGCAGCCACTTCGGTGGTGCCTGTGAATACTGTCGTAAGGATGCGCAAGCGGATGCCTGCGTTCTCTGCGCGACGAGCAAAGGACTCCAGAGCGTCCCGCAGCACGCGAACACCACCGACGGTGATGAACGCGATCAGCACGTCGACACGATCGGCAGATGCAATCTCACGCGCCAGCTCGGCGCCGATGCTGGGCTCGCTACGACCGCGCGTGAGAAGCGTGCTCGATGCGAGCGGCGTTTCTGGACGAGTCGGCTCCGCACCGCGGAAGACCGACAACAGCTCCTCACCGGGCAAGAGGATCGCAGCCTCGGTCAAGGCAAGACCGGCTTTGGGGACGAGCCGATGCAGCTCGTCCAAGAGCTTGTTCGTGACTGCGACATGCGCCGCAGTGCCCTCGGACTTCGGCAACGACTCCAGGGCACGTGCAACTTCGACTGCAAGGTGTCGAGCAAGTACGAGCGGCGCTTCCGCCTGTTCCAGCAGCTCGCGCGAACGTCCACGCGTGGCGCCGAGCGCTTCGATGTCGTCAGCCAGCGCGCGAGTGATCAGGTGCTCGTATAGCCCGTCCGCGAGCGGCTTCGCCATTGCGAGTAGAGTGACGACTGCCGGCGGAGATGTCGATAGTGCAGTTCCGGACCGAGCTCCCAAGGCGGCTGTCCGCGAGTACGCTCGCCCCATGGGAGAAGACCTCGTTGCAGCGATCACCGATGCACTCGCTACTCTGCGCAGCGAGACCCAACACGACGTGGTAGCCCTGCTCGGGGACCATATGATCGAGGACGTTTCGCGGGTCTCGGGCAGCGTTGGTCACGCGCTAGGCGTGATCGAAGGCGCTGGCGTGGCACTCGGGTTGACGGGGTTGGAGTTGCTGGAGGCGTTGGGGTTGGCCGTGGACGAATAGCTGGAGTCCCAAACGCAGTAGTCACCTCGGCGTCCGGACTCCACCCAACGCGCGACGCAGAGCCCCTCCACGCGCTCGCTTCCCCGCATCAGCCTCCAGCGCGATCACAAAATCCCGTCGCACGTGCCACGCGGTCGCAAACGATCCGTACGTGCGCCGCGCCAGCTCTGCCGCCGGGAGCTGCGGTTCTCGCTCCAGCGCAGCCCACATGTCCGCGCGATAGCTCGGGCCGATGATCACGCGCGCACGATACGCGCTGTGACGCGCTGCAAGCTGCCCGGGGGTGAGCACGTCGCTCGAGCGTTCGCGCAGCACGTTCGCGGGAACCGGAAGAGGACCGGATGCAAAGCGCGGGTCTTCGCCGTTGCGCTTGACCTGAAAATCGCTGCCAGCCCGCAGGAGGTCCACGCGCGCACCATGATGCAGCTTGCCGAGCGGCGCAAAACGGCGGTCCTTGACCGAGATCGATCGGCCGAGCCCGGCCCAGAACGCACGTACACGCGCTGGCTTCTGCGCGGCGGCGAGCTTGCACAGGCGATCTGCGTTCACCCACGCCGCATGGGTGAAGAACCAGCTGACGAGGATCGAAAGGACGCGCAGGTCGTCTCGCTCCATGCCTTCGATCGATGCAAAGAGCGAAGCGCTACTTCAACTGTTCCGCAACCGGCCGGCGCTCGCGCCGACGCTGTTGCGGCAAGCGTTGCACGTGGACCTGCCGACGCATGCCCGAGCACGCGTCGACTCTGCAGAACTGACCGATGTGCAGCCCGCCGAGTACCGCGCGGATCTGGTGCTACGGCTGGGCGGTCCCAAGCCCGTGCTCGGCATCGTCGTCGAAGTACAGCTTGCGATCGATGCGCCTAAGCGCTTCGCGTGGCCCGTCTACGCGGTGGGCCTGCGGAGGCGTATGGGTTGCCCGGCATGCCGGTGCTGGCCTCGACGACGACCGTTCCAAGTTATATTTTGATCTGAGCTTTCTCGATCTAAGCAAAGCTGCAAGAGAGGCGCTGCAGGCCATGGACCCAGCGAAGTACGAGTATCAAAGCGATTTCGCTAGGAAGTATGTGGCGCAGGGCCGCGCCGAAGGCCGTACCGACCTGGTGCTCAAGCTGCTCACCCTCAAGTTCGGGAAGCTCTCTGTAAGTTCAGACAGCATCGGTAGAACAGCTCGAGCGCTGGGCAGCGCGCGTGCTCACGGCCGAAACCCTGGGCCAGGTGTGGCGTGCGCGCCGTAAAAAGCGCTGAGCCGCCACGCGGCCTCGGGTACCAGCCCGCCGTAAACGTTCCCGAAACAATCGCGCGCTATCCTGGAGATCAGTCATAGGGCCGGTCACAGGAGCGCAGTCATTTCTGTCTTGCAGTCCATTCCGCGAGCTTCGCGGCCTAGTTGTGCGCCGCCGTTGGCGATTCGCGGCTACCTGAACGACCACAATCAAGAGCTGCTGGGCATGCTCGCGTCCCCGCGCACGGCAGGCGTTCCGCTGGCTCGGCGCCACGCAGGCATCATCGACGGACTGCTTCGCCAGCTCTACGAAGGCGCGATGGCGCTTGCTCCCAAGGTGCCCCGCGCGAGCTTCGTGGTTGCAGCTGTCGGCGGCTACGGACGGCAGCTGCTCGGCTGCAAGAGCGATCTCGACGTGCGCTTTCTGACCAAGGGTCCGTCCGCAGGGCTGCGTGAGCTGGTCGAGTCGATGCTCTATCCGCTCTGGGACTCGGGCCTGAGCGTTGGACACCAGGTCGTGGAGATCGAAGAGGCGGTGAGCGCGGCCCGGCACGATCTGCCCACCGCCACGGCGCTCCTCGATCTGCGCACGCTGGTCGGCAACCCCGCGCTGTCCGACAAGCTCAGCGAGCGCGCCTACGCCACCGTGTTCGGCGACGCGCAGCTGCCCAGCTTTCTCACACGCCTCGAGGAGCAGGCCGAGGAGCGTTACCAGCGCTTCGGCGATTCGGTCTATCTGCTGGAGCCGGACTTGAAGAGCGGAACCGGCGGGCTGCGCGATCTGGATCTTGCGCTGTGGGCGGTGCGCGCACGCTTTCGCACGAGCGACTTGGGCGAGCTGCAGCGCCTCTGTGTGATCACGGCCCGTCACGCCGAAGAGATCGCGCGTGCAGCGGATTTCCTGTGGGCGGTCCGCAATCACCTGCATACGCGCGCCGGGCGGCGCAACGATCGCTTGACGTTCGGTGAGCAAGAAGCGATCGCGCCACTGATGGGCTACGAGGCCGTGGTCGGACCATTGCCTGGCGCGTCAGCTGCGCACCGCCGGCGCGCGATGGTCGAAGCGTTCATGTCGGACTACTACCGTCACGCACGCGCCATCACGCGCGCGCGCGAGCAGATGATCGGTCGCGCCAAGCGTCGGGCACGCAAGCGACCGCCGCGCGAGCAGGATCTGGGCGGAGGCCTACTCGCCTGCGAAGGTGGCGTGGGCCTAGACCAGGAAAGGCTGCGCGACGACCCCACGCTGGCGCTGCGCATGTATGCGCTCGCGGTCGAGCGGGACATGCCGGTGCTCGCGCAGTCACGGGAAGCGATTGCACAGGCCGCGAGCGAGCCTGCGTTCTGCACCGCGCTGCGTGCCGATCCGCAGGCGAACGCGCTGTTCGTGACACTGGTGTCGACCCCGCGCCAAGCCAGCTTTCGTCACGGCTCGATCCTCGCCGAGCTGCACGACGTGGGCTTGCTCGTCGCGATGATTCCCGAGTTCGCGCCGGTGGTCGGGCGCGTGCATCACGATCTCTACCATGTGTATACGGTGGACGTTCACTCGGTGGCTGCGGTGGATCGGCTGCGTGCGCTGACACGTGGCGACTTTGCCGCCGAACAGCCGCTCGCGTGCCGGCTCGCAGCGGAGGTCGCGCGACCGCACACACTGTTCATGGCCACACTGCTGCACGACATCGGCAAGGGGATCGGCTGGCATGATCATGCGCGGCGCGGCGCCGTGGTGGCGCGACCGATCCTCACGCGGCTCGGTCTGCCGCCGGACGACGTCGACGACGCGTGTCACCTGATCGAGAAGCACCTCGTGATGTACCTGATCGCCGCGCACCGCGATCTGCACGACCCGGCCACCGTGGACGAGCTGCTGCGCGAGACGCGCGATCGCGAGGGTTTGCGTGATCTGTTCCTGCTGACGGTCGCCGATCTCGCCACGACCGGCCCGGCTTCGATGACCCCGTGGAAGTCCGCGATGCTCGACGCGCTCATGCGCGAAGGCGATCGCCGCCTGTCCGGCCAAGCGCACGAGGCGAGCGGCCGCGCCGGCAAGGTCCGAGAGCAGGTGCTGAGCGCATGGCCGCACGCGCCGCAGCGCGAGCTGGCCGCACAGTTCCTGGACGGCATGCCCGAGCGCTACCTGCTGTCGAGCTCTGCCGCCGCGATCGTTGCACACGCCGAAGCCGCGCTGCTGCGTCCGGCAGACGTCGCTACCGTGACGCTGGTGCCGCCGCCCCACGCGGATATCGTTCAATTGTGCGTCGTGGCAGCTGACACACCAGGCCTCTTGGCCTCGATCGCAGCGGCGATCTCGGCCAACGGTCTCGAGATCCACTCCGCGCAGATCAACTCGCGACCGCTATCGAATGACAGCGTGCAGGCCGTGGACCTATTCTGGGTGCGCAGCCCGCGTGGGGTGAGCGTGGTGGCCGAGCGCTTGCCTAGCGTCGAGCGGGACCTACGCGAGCTCTTGGCAGGCCGAATGCAGGCCTCGAAGATGCTGCAGACCCGCATGTCGCGGCCCAGCGCACGCGCCTTGCCGCCGGTGTTCACCGAGATCGTGATCGATCACGGCGCGTCCGAGCAGCACACGGTGATCGAGGTCGTGACGGCGGATCGCCCGGCACTCCTGTTCACGCTCGCGCAGGCCCTGCACGAGATCGGGATCAGCATCCACGTCGCGAAGATCAACACCGAGGGCTCACGCGTGATCGACGTGTTCTACGTCAGCGAGCACGACGGAAAGAAAGTCGCGCCGGGAGCACGCGCGGAGCAGCTGCGCACGGGCTTGGAAGCGGTGCTGCTGCCGGCGGTGCCGCTTGCCACGAGCGCGTAGACTTCACTGCGACGCGCGATTTGGCACCGGAAAACGCAGGCGAAAACAGGCTCCGTTCGGCGCCGGCACGACTTGCACGTCACCGTGCAGGCGCGTGGTAATCGCCTGCACGATTGCAAGTCCGAGGCCCGTGCCCTGCCCTTGCGCGGACTTGCCGCGCACGAACGGCTGAAAGATCCGGTCGTGCTCGTTCTCTGGGATGCCAGGACCCTCGTCCGCGATCTCGACGCTGACCTTGTCGCGCTGGACGCTCACTTCGCAGCGAATGGTGGAGCCCTTGGGTGCGTAGCGAATCGCGTTGGCCAGCAAGTTGTCGAGGGCTTGGCGCAGCAGCTGAGAGTCGCCGCGGCACAGCGCCTGTCCCGGTGCGTGCACGAGCACCTTCACGCCCGCGTTGTCGAACGCAGCCTCGGCGCTGTCCACCGCTTCGTAAAGCACGCGCACGAGATCCACGTCCGCGTGCTCGAGCTGCAGCCCACTGACCGCGGTCAGATCGAGCAAGCGTTCCGAGAGCTGAGCTAGCCGCTGCACCTCGCGACGAGAACCCACGAGGGCTTGCCTGAGCTCGTCGACCGAGCGTTCGCGGCGCAGGGCGAGATCGATCTCTGCTCCCATGACACCGAGCGGCGTCTTGAGCTCGTGTGCGGCGCGACCCAGGAACTCATCCTGGGCTTCTTTGGCTTTTCGCAGGCGGCCGAAGGCAGCCTGCAACGCGGAATCGAGCGCCGTGATTTCATCTGCGGGAGCGCCGGGCTCGACCTGCCAGCTCGGAAGCTCGTCTCCGGCAGGCAAGCGCTGCGTGATGTGCTCGAGCCTGTCGCTGAGCGAGCGGGCAAGCCACGTCCACAGCGCGACGAGCAGCAATACGACGAGCGCGATCAAGGCAGTCGTCGTGCGCAGATAAGCGTTCAGCGTTTCTCGCACGGGCTTCAGCGAACACGACATGCGCAACACGTAACGACCTGCGTCGGCGCCGGGCACGGCAACCGCAAGCTCGCGACGCCCACCCGCAGTCCAAAGCCGGGGCTCGTTCAGCTGCTCGTACGCGAAGGGCCCACGCCCAGGTGCCGCGCTGCCGGAGGGATCGTGCGTGACCAAGCGCTGCTCGTCGTAGAGAGCGCCACGCGGATCGAAGTCCGAGAAGCCTGACGCAAACGGAGCGCGTCCAAGGTGCAGGTGCAGTCCCTCGCCCTCGCTCACGCCGACCGATTCCACTGCGGCGCGCGCACGCAACTCGCGATCTACGGAGGCGAGTTGCTCTTCGCGAAACGTGAACCCTGCGATCAGGAGCGCCAGCGTGAGACCGGCCGCGGGCGCCATGACTCCGAACAGCAGGAGGCGCACACGGACCTTCATTTTCCGCGCTTTCCGCGCGTTGCTGAGGCCTCGCCCGGCAGCGTGTCGCGCGCGCGCTCCGAGCTACGCGCCTCACGTAAGCGATAGCCGACGCCCCGCACGGTCTCGAGCACGAGCGCCGTGGCGGCCACCGCCTGCAGCTTGGCGCGCACGTAGCCCACGTAGACATCGACGACGTTCGGCGAGCCATCGAACGCAGCACCCCACACCTGGGAAAGCAGCTCGGAGCGCGTGACCACGTCGCCCAAGCGATCGAGCAGCAGCGACAGCACCGCATATTCGCGCGCAGAGAAGCTCTCCGTGCCCGAGGCACCGATCACACTGCGCGCACGATGGTCGATGCGCACACCCGCGAGCTCGACCACGCGCTCTTGCCCCGACGCGCGGCGATGAAGCGCTTCGACGCGCGCAGACAGCTCGTCGAGCGCAACAGGCTTCACGACGTAGTCGTCGGCGCCCATGCGCAGGGCCTGCACGCGCTCGCCCACGGTGCCGCGCGCCGACAAGAGCAAGACGGGCGTGTGCAGGCCGCGCGCGCGCAAGCGACGCAGCACCTCGAGACCGTCCATGCTCGGCAGCGCCCAGTCGAGCACGATCACGTCGTAGGGCACGCGCTCGGCTTGCTCCGCGGCGACTTTGCCGTCGTGGCACACGTTGACCTCGTGACCCTCCTCGCGCAACGACTGCGCAAGCAGCTCCGCCAGGCGAACTTCGTCTTCAACCAACAAGACGCGCATCGGTCTCCTCGGTCTTGTGAGCGCGCGAGGCGCGCAGCCACGACGGCCAGCGCAGCCACGGATAGAGCGCGGGCATCACGACGAGCGTCGTGCCCGTCGAAGTGACGAGGCCCGCGACGACTACGGAGGCCAACGGACGCTGCACCTCGGCGCCGACACCGTGCGCGAGCATCATCGGCAGAAAGCCGAGCGCTGCCACGAGCGCGGTCATCACGACCGGTCGCGCGCGCTCGCGCGCAGCGAGCACTGCGGCCGTAGCTGGATGCATGCCGCTGGCTTCGTACTGCTGGACTTGGACGAGCAGCACCATGCCGTTCATCACGGCGATGCCCGACAGCGCGATGAAGCCGATGGCGGCGCTGATCGACAGCGGCATGTCACGCACGTAGAGCGCAGCGATGCCACCTATGCTGGCGAACGGAATGTGCATGAGCAACAGCATCACGGGGCCAAGCTTACCGAAGACCAGAAACATGAGGCCGACGATCAACAGCAGAACCAGCGGAATCACCACGAGTAGACGCTGGCCGGCCGCACCCAAGCTGGCGGCTTGGCCACCCCACTCGAGACGATAGCCGCGCGGCAAGGCCACGCTCGCTTGCACTTTGCGATTCGCCTCACTCACGACCGAGCCCAGGTCGGCGCCGCGTACGTTGAAACCCAGCATCAGGCGGCGTTGGCCATCGAGACGCTGCACGAGGCTAGGGATCTCGCGCTGCCGAAGCTTCGCGACCGCGGAGAACGGCACGAGCCCTCCGCTCGCGTTGGCGATGCTCACGTCACCCACATCACCGGGCGTGTCCGCGCCCGGCACGCGCAGCACGATCGGCACGGCCAAGGGCCCGTCGTAGGTGGTCGCCACGGTCAGGCCGGCGCGCATCGCGCTGACGGCGTCGAGCACGTCACGCGCGGTCACATGCAACGCTGCGGCGGACGCGTAGTTCGGCTCGATGTCGAGCACATCGACGTCGGACGGAGCCAGCACTCGAACATCCACCGCTCCGTGCACCGTGGCTACGCGCGCAGCGACCTGCGTAGCAACGCGGCGCAGCTCGGCTAGATCGTCGCCGAACACGCTGACCGAGACGTCGGTGACAGCGCCGCCGAGCAGCTCGTTGAAGCGCATCTGAATCGGCTGGGTGAAGGCGAGCTCCACGTCCGTGTCGACCTTGCGAATCGCACGCTCGATCTCGGCGATCACGCGCGTGCGATCGACGCCGACGCGCCACGCGCTCTTGTCTCGCAAGCGAATGAAGATGTCGGCCTGCTCCAGCCCCATGATGTCGGTAGCCACCGCCGGACTTCCGATGCGCGACACCACGCGCTCGACCTCCGGCACCGTTCGCACGGCTGTTTCGAGCGCAAGACCACTGGTCACGGCTTGCTCGAGCCGAATATCTGCCGCGCGTGTCGTCTGTAGAACGAGATCACCCTCGTCGAGCTGCGGAGCAAGCTCGGTTCCGGAGCGCAAGAAACCGTAACCCGCAAGCCCGAGCGCCACGACCGACAGCGCCGCCACGAGCCCTGGCACGCGCCGCGCGACTTCCAGAATCGGCAAGTGCATACGCTCGATCATGCGCACTAGGCGCGGCGGACGCGCCGGCACGTCGTTCGGCCGCAGCCAGAGCGCCGCAGCGGCTGGCACGAAGGTCAGCGAAAGCAGCAGCGCGCTGGCGAGCGCCATCACCACGACGATCGCCATCGGCCGGAACATCTTGCCGTCGACCCCCGACAGCGAGAGCACCGGCACGTACACCAAGAGCACGGTCAACACCGAAAACATCGTCGGCCGCGCGACATGGGCCGACGCGCGCGCAATCCACGACGTACGTGTCTCAGCCTGCGCGGGCGGGTTGTGCAGCTGCTCATGGAAGAGATGCTCGACCATCACCACCGCGCCATCGACCAAGAGCCCGAAGTCGAGCGCGCCGAGGCTCATCAAGTTACCGGCCACGCCACCGAGCGCCATGCCCACGCCGGCGCCGAGCATCGCCAGCGGAATCACCGCAGCGACGATCAATCCAGCGCGCACGCTGCCCAGCATCACGAACAGCACGAACACCACGAGCAAGCCACCCTCGATCAAGTTCTTGCCGACGGTGTGAAGCGTCGCGTTCACGAGCGTGCTTCGGTCGTACACGATGTCGAGCGCGACGTCTTTCGGCAGCGCCCGTCGCACGTCGGGCATCGCCGCCGTGATCCGGTGCATCACCTGCAGCGCGTTCTCGTCGCGCAGCATCTGAACCATCAGGTACACGACTTCACCACGGCCGTTCTGAGTCGCAGCCCCCAGCCGTGGCAGGCCTCGCTCGCGAATCGTCGCAACATCGGACAGGCGCACCGCACCGCCACTCGCGACTCGAACACGCAGCGCCGCAATGTCTGCCGGCGTATTGGGGCGCGAAAAGCCGCGGAGCAACATCTGCCGGCCTTCCCCGCGCGGGATAGCGCCACCGGGTGCCGTACCTACGCTGCGCGCGACCTCATCGGCGACATCGCGCAGCGTCAGTGCGTGCTGCGCGAGCCGGCCCGTGTCCACATCGATCTCCAGTGCGCGACGCTCACCACCCCAACTGTTGACCTCGACCACACCTGGGACCTTGCGCAAGATCGGTGCGACGCGCAGCTCCGCGAGCTCGCGCAGCTCGATTGGGGTTCGCTCGGGTGAGTGCAGCGTGAAATGAAAGATCTCACCGAGGCCTCCGGTGAGCGGCCCGAGCTCCGGCTCGCCGACACCGTCCGGCAACTGGCTGCGCGCTTGCGCCAAGCGCTCCATCACGGCCTGGCGCGCAACTTGCGCAGGCACGTTGTCTTCGAAGACGACGGTCACCGAGGAAATTCCGAAGCGCGAAATGCTCCGACGCTCGATCAAGCCCGGTGCGCCCGCCAGCGCAAGCTCGATCGGCGTGGTGACTCGCCGCTCGATCTCGTCCGGAGAGAAGCCCGGCGCCGAGGTCAGCACCAACACTTGATTGGTGGTGATATCGGGCAACGCGTCTAGCTTTACGGAACCGATGCCAAACGCGGCCGCGGCTGCGCACAAGCCAAGCACGCAGAGCACGATGAATCGGTGCCGCGTGGAGAGCTCGACGATGTGCTCGATCACGGCGCGCTCCGCTGCTCGGCAACTACGTCGTCCGCCGTCAGTGCACCGCGCACCAAGGCCTCGCCTCCAAGTGAAACCAAGAGCGCGACTTCGACGTTGCCAGCGCGCCGTGTACGAACCACGAACCCGCCCGCCTGCTTGATCAGCGCGGCACTGGGCACCACGAAGCCGCCGCTCGCGGGCACCATGCGGACACGCACCGCGCTGCCTTGTGGCGACAAAAGTGGTGTCTTGGCGTCGAACCACGCGACACGCGCTGCGTCGCCGACCATCACCTCGGGCGCCTGCGCCACGAGGAAGACTGGCGTGGCTCGCCCGCTGACGTCGATCAGCTCGTATGCTGCATCGGCCGGAAGAGGAAACGCAAAGCGCGCCTCGATGCGGGTCGGCGCACCGCCCGTGATGCGCACGATCGGCTTGTCGCTCGGTCCTCGGACACTGCCGATCGGAGCATCCACCTGCACGACCACGCCCGAGAGCGGCGCTGTCACCTCGTACCGGTTGCCGCGCCGACGCAAGCCAACCGACTCCACCGTCTGCAACATCGCGAGCGCTTCGTGCTCATCGGCTTGCGCCTCGGCCAGACGCGCGCGCGCATCCGCCACCTCGGAGCCACGTGCAAGGCCTTCACTGCGCAACGCGTCGAGGTGCGCGAGCCGCTCGCGGTAGGCGTCTATGCGCAGACGCGCGCCCTCTACCCGTCCGGCGGCACGCGCCGCTTCTGGCATGGCCACGTCGGCGATCACGTCACCCCGTTCGACGCGCTGTCCTTCGTTCACGCTGACGTGCAGCACCGACGCCGCCAGCGGCAACGTGATCTCGGCGTGCGCATTCGGCGGCGCCAGCAGGCGCCCAGCGGCTTCGAGCGCGTGTACACCCTCGGGCGCGCGCACCGGCACGAAGCGCTGCTCCGCGCTCATCGCGGGCTCCGCGCCGGATGCCGTCTCGGGCATGACTTTTTCAGCAACCTGCGGCTGCGCTCCCGTACACGCCGCGAGCGAAGGCAAGAAGACTGCCCAACCGATGACAAAGAGCTTCACGTTCCGCCTCCAATCACGCGCGCCAGCTCACCGTACCTGGCTTGCACCACCAACAGATCCGTACGTACGCGCTCGCGCCGCACGCGCACGGCAAGCGCGCTGCGCCGCGCCACGATCACCTCGAGCGCGTCGCCTTCGCCCGAGCGAAACAGGGCTTCGCGCGCTACGAGGCCCGCCTCGACCGCGGGCAGAAGCGTGCCTTCGATGTGCAAGAGCGTGTCGCGCTGATGCTCCAGCTCGTGCAGCAAGCGCTCGAGCTCCACGTGGGAGCGCGCACGCTCTTCTGCAAGGCGCCCTCCGAGCAGCTGACTCGACGCATCCAGCTCGGCGCGCTCGCGCTCACTGCGACGCTGCCAAGGCAAGGTGACGGAGACCGTGCCGAGCAGCGCGAAGGCGCTGGGATCAGTGCGATCTGCCACCAAACCAAGCGCGAGCTGGGAGCCTGTGTTGGCAGACAGCTCGCGCTTGCGCGCATCCGATGCTTGCAGCTGACAGAGAATGGCGACCAGCGCAGGCGACCGTTCGAGCTGCGTATGCAGCGCGGCGGCCTGTCCGGGCGTGGGGGTCTGAAACGTTGGTGTGTCACCGCGCGCATCCACGATCCGGTCAGCGACTGCGAGCACGTAGGTCAGCGCGAACCGTGCGTCCGCGAGCGCACCCTCTGCAGACAGCGACATCAGTTTTGCCTCGGCGGCGTAGGCGGCTGCGTCCGCCGCGTCGGCACGTGTCAGCTCCTGAAGCTCGGCACCACGCGCCGTCACCCGCGCAAAATCTTCGGCCAGTCGCAGCTCGTTGTTCGCAACCTCGACCGCCTGCTGCGCGTAGCGCACCTCGAGGAACGCGCGCGATGCTGCGATGCGACGCTCGAACGACAGTGCCGCGCCCTCGGCATCGAACGCGCGTCCTTGCTCGTGCAAGACCTCGCGCCGAGCCTTGCCCAGGTTCGAGAGCGCGAAGCTCTGCGCAACACCGATGCGACCCTGCGCAGCGACGCGGGGTGCCACGCGCGGTCCGAGCTCCGCGCTCACCACCAAGTCGCCCGGCAACCCCGAGACCTTCCGCTCACCCTCGCGCAAACGCGACGCAGCAACGCTACGACTGCGGATATCGCGCGCGTCCTCGGCACGCGCGAGCGTCTCCTCGTAATCGAGGGCCAGTAGCTCCGCATGCGGCGCCTGCGCATGCGTCACGACTTGAGCGGCCGCGACGGCGATCGGGAGAGCCCAAAGCAACACGACATACCCAAGGATCTTCATGGCAGGTTCGTTCATGTCACGGGCTGGGCGAGACGTGCATGAGAGGGAGCTAAGAAGGTTCTCAGAATCGCCAAGCCATGCGTCAGGCTCGCGCTGACCGGCGAACCCGCATGCGGCGGATGCGCTTCACCACTTCGAACCAGAGCACGCAGAGCAGGCCCGCCGCGAAGCTGAGCAGCAGGTCTGACAGGTGGAGCGGGGCGAAGTGGAAGAGCTTGCGCGCAAACGGGACCAGAACAGCTACGGCGAGGAAGCCAACCGCCCCCGGCAGGACCCAGCGCACGGCGGGGTTGGGAATGCGCAGCATCGCCATGGCCGACTGCAGCCACGAGCGGTCGACCAGGATGACGACTACGAAGGAGATCACGAGTGTCACGAAGGTCAGCGCACGCGCGGCGTCATCCGTGTGGCCCCTGCGCCCAAGCACGAACACGCCTACGCACACGGCCAGGATGCTGAAGCCCTGCAGCAGGGCGATGCTCAGAACGTCCCACGAGAACAGCCCAGCAGCGCGTTTTCGCGGGGGCCGTCGCATGATGTCGGCCTCCGCCTGCTCGGCCTCGAAAATGAGCGTGCACGAGGGGTCGATGATCAGCTGCAGAAACGCAATGTGAACGGGCAGAATGAGCAGCGGCCAATCTGCGAAGAACACAGGCAGCATCGACAAACCGGCGATCGGCACGTGCACCGCGACGATGAAGACGACTGCCTTCTTGATGTTGTCGTAGATGCGCCGACCCAGCTTCACCGCTTCGACGATCGACGAGAAATCGTCATCGAGGAGCACGAGCGAAGCAGCCTCGCGGGCTACATCGGTTCCGCGCCCACCCATCGCGATACCAATGTGCGCAGCTTTCAAGGCGGGAGCGTCGTTCACACCGTCGCCCGTCATCGCGACGACCTCGTCGTTGGCCTTCAGCGCGTTGACGATGCGCAGCTTCTGCTCTGGAACGACGCGGGCAAAGACTTGCACATCGGAGACTCGGCGCGCGAGCTCCTCGTCGGACATGCCGTCGAGATCGACCCCGGTGAGCACCACGTCACAGTGCGTGAGCCCCGCGTGACGCGCGATGCTTTGGGCCGTGGCGGGATAGTCGCCGGTGATCATGACTACGCGCACTCCCGCCGTTTGACACTCAGCGACTGCGCTCGGCACCGTGGGGCGCAGTGGGTCCTCGAAACCCAGCAAGCCAACGAGCTCGACTACAAGCTCGCTGTGCTCGTTCGGGAGCAGTCCCTCGTGTGTCACGCCGCGCGCCACGCCGAGAACGCGAAGGCCCTGTGAGGCGAGGCCCGCCACGTCGCGTGCAAGTGACTCGCGTTGCTCCGGACCGAGCCGACAGAGCGCGGCGACGGCCTCCGGTGCACCCTTGGTCGACACCACCACCTGGTCCCCGTTTCCACTGCGCCACGCATGGCTGACCGCAAGCAAGCCCGGCGCAAGCGCGTACTCGCGCGCCAAGGACCAATTTGGATGCAGGTGCTCCGTGTCCTTCATGAAGCGGTCGCCCACAGCGTGGAGCGCACGCTCCATCGGATCGAAGGGATCGCTTCTGCTCGCGAGGATCGCGTGCTCGAGCAAGCTGTGCAGCTGCTCCGGTAGGTCCGTGGCAAGGTCGACGAGGTCTGTCGCGGATCCGGCGATGGCGAGCTTGCGCAGCGTCATCTGGTTCTGGGTCAGGGTGCCCGTCTTGTCGACACAGAGCACGGTGGCGGCTCCCAACATCTCGACCGCTGGCATCCGTCGCGTGAGCACTCGGCTACGCGAGAGTCGCCACGCGCCGAGCGCGAGAAAAATGGTGAGCACGACCGGGAACTCCTCGGGGAGCAGAGCCATAGCCATCGCGATGCCCGCAAGAAACCCTTGCTTCCACACGGCGACACTACCGCCGCGCGTCAGCGCAAACACAACGACCACGAGGCAGCAAGCCAAGAGGCCCGCCAGCGCGAGCAGCCGAACGATCCGCCGGGTCTCGGTCTGCAACATCGTGGGCTCTTGCTTGGTGCGCTCGAGCGCCTTGCCTATCTTGCCGAGCGCCGTACGTGGGCCCGTGGCTGCAATCTCGACGATGCCTTGCCCGGAGGTGACCAACGTCCCCGAAAACACCGAGGGCAAGTCGTCTCCACCAGGCGAGTCGAGGACACGGGCACTGGCGGTAGCCACCTTGCGCACGGGGACTGACTCTCCGGTCAAAAGCGACTCATCCGTAGCGAGGTGCAGTCCCTGGCGGAGGAGACCGTCAGCTGGAATGCGATCGCCTTCGGAGACCACCACGAGATCCCCGCGTACGACGTCTCGTCCTGCGACGCGCCGCCGCGCTCCGTCACGGATCACGAGCGCGCGCGGGCTCGAGAGATCGCGCAGGGCGTCGAGCGCGTGCTCCGTGCGCCGTGCCTGAACGATCGTGATCGTCATGACCACGAACACGAACCCGAGCAGCAGCAGCGCGTCGGCCCTCTCGCCGAGCAGCAGGTACACGACGCCCGCCGCGACGAGCATGAGGAACATGGGCTCACTCACCACCTCGAGGACGATGGCAAGCAGGCTGCGCTGCCGTTGCACCGGGAGCTCGTTCGGCCCCTCTTGCCGTAGGCGGGTACCAGCATCCGCCTCGTGAAGGCCGACCAACTCTTCGCGTGGCAGAACGTTGGCAACGCGCGGCACGCTGTGGATGTGCACCCCGAGCTGGCAGAAGCAAGGCAATCTGCGCGGGTACGGGGCCAACGTTGGGCGTCTCCGTCCCGACGCTCGCCACGCTCACGGTCAAAACTTCGCGAAGCGCGCGCTCTGGCTAGGACGGATCCTTAGCGCGCATCACGAGCGCCCGTATTGCTTGGGCCTGGGCAGCTTCGCACCGAGCGCGCGCGCAGCGCGTACCGGCCAGTACGGATCGCGCAGCAGCTCGCGCGCCATGAAGATCGCGTCGGCTTGTTGTTGCAGCAGCACGGCTTCGGCTTGCACCGGCTCGGTGATCATGCCGACGGCGGCGGTCATGATCTGGCTGTCCCTGCGGATCTTCTCGGCAAACGGAACTTGATAGCCTGGGCCCACGGGAATCACCGCATCTGCGAGCAGACCGCCGCTGGAGCAGTCGATCAGATCGATACCGAGCGCTTTGAGCTGCCCGCACAACACGACGGACTCCGACACGTTCCATGCGCCATGGCCCGCAGCCCGGTTCTGCGCGAGCGCGCTGAGCTCCTCGGGTCCATCGGCCCAGTCGGTCGCCGAGATGCGCACGAACAAGGGCAGCTCGCGCGGCCACTTGGCGCGCACCGCCGCTGCGACCTGCAGCGGAAAGCGCATGCGATTCTGAACGCTGCCGCCGTACTCGTCGCTGCGCTGGTTGGAGCGCGGCGACAAGAACTCGTGCATCAGATAGCCATGCGCCATGTGCAGCTCGATCACCTGAAAGCCCGCTTGCAAGCTGCGCTCGGTCGCGGCTTCGAAGTCCCGGATGACCTTGGCAATATCATCGCGGCTCAGCTCGCGCGGCAGCGGATAGCTGGCCTTGAACGCCAGCGCGCTCGGCGCAACAGGCGTCCAGCCGCCATCGTCAACTGCAACAGCACCGTCGCCGAGCCAGGGCAGCTGGGTCGACGCCTTTCTACCGGCATGCGCCAGCTGCACACCGATCACCGCGCCGTGGCTCTTCACGAAGTCCGTGATACGCCGAAAGCTCGCAATGTGCTCATCGGCCCAAATGCCACTGTCATCGGGAGAAATGCGGCCTTCGGGCGACACCGCCGTGGCTTCGACCATGATCAGGCCTGCGCCGCCCACCGCGCGACTGCCTAAATGCACGAAGTGCCAGTCGGTCGGATGACCTTCGCGACTCGAGTACTGGCACATGGGAGAGACCCAGATGCGGTTCCTGATCTCGAGACCCTGAATCGTCAGCGGCGTAAACAGCTTGGTGTCGTGAGCCATGCAACCCCCATCTCGAGTCGCGCGCGGCGCGGCGATCGGCGCCGCTCTCTTGGAACGCTCGGCGACCGCATGATACTGCGGCCGGGCCATTTTGCGTGGCTGAAGGATTCACATGAGCTTTCACAGGGTTGTTGGAGCGTTGGTCATCGGTCTCGGTTTGATGGGCTGTCCGGCGAGTAGCTCGAAAAGCGCTGGCAATGGCGCTTAGTGGCACGGCCGGCGCTGGCGCGTCGAACGACTCTGGCACGAAGCAAGACACGGACGCGGGGCGCCGCGCGTCGCGAGCATGTGCGCCTCCCATGCTGTGCTGGTGCTCGTCGGGTATCAGAACGTGGGGCACGTGCGGGAGGGGAGCGCGATGCGCTGGCAGGTCGGGCCCGTGCAGCTGCCTCCGTCGACTGAGAGCGGGCACATCGGGCAGCAACCGAGCGCAGTGCCGCAGGCGTCCTGAGCAGGATCGCAGGCTGCGCCGACCTGCAGCACACCGCGTTCGCAGTGATGGTCGACGCAGCTGCAACCACCCGGCGGCGCAGTGCAATCCACGAAGCACTGGGTCGCCTTCACGATGGGATCCTGCAGCGGCTGACACGCGCCGCAACAGCTCGCGCCGGTGCGGAATACGCAGTCCGAATCGTCGTTGCAGAGACCGAGCGCCGCGGCGTCGCGCGCTGGAAATCCGCCGTCGACGGCCGCATCCAGCCGATCGACGAGCTTGCCGGAATCGCTGTCGTCGAGGGCGGCCGCGTCGTGCCCACGCAGCGTGTTGCCGGTCGGGCTGCGGCCGGCGCGGCAGCGTTTGCCGGAGCAGGTGTACCCCGAGCCGAGCGTGCGGCAGTCCGCATCTGCGCCGCAGCCGAGATCACACACGGCCTCGGGCGTGCACGAGTGGCTAGAAGCAACCGCGGGAGCCAGGCACCGCGCGCTGGGCGCAGCGTCGTGACATTGCAGATCGGCCGTGCATGCCAACGTGCACATGCCGCACAGACACGTGTACGGCGCCGCGCACGTGCTGTCGCACAGATCGAGAAAATGAGTCTGACTGCCTGCGCTGGGTCCGGGCGGCGCAGAGCTCTTGCATGCAGCGAACGCGGCACAACCCATGAGGCACAAGACAAGGAGCGTATTCTTCATGATTCCATCCGGGTGTCGTGGTCGTCGGTCTGGCGATGAACCACGCACTGTCCGCCGTACACGATCACCTGATCGTGTCGTTCGGGCACGCCGTGGTCAGCGTTGTAGCGCTCGATGCGCTCGTAGAGCTCCGCATGGGTCTCGCGAAAACGCGCGAGACACAGATTGGCTTCGTCCGCCATCGGGTGGCCGTCCCAGACGTCGAAGGTGAACGTACTGCCGCCGACGCGGCCGTTGGTCACATCCTGCTTCGACTCCGGCGACAAACGCTGGCACACCGTCTTCACGAGCGCTTGATAGTGGTCGAAGACGGCGGCCTCCCAGCCGACGGCACTGCCGAGCAGCACCTCGAGCCGGGTGGCCCGGTAGCGCGTTGGCTCCCCGTCCTCGAGCTCGATGCGCCCGAACTCGAGCAAGCGGGCCAGCGCGGGTTGCAGCTGCGCGGGCTTGGAGGCTGCGAACTCGGTGAGACCCTGGTCGTCGACGGGCCCTTCCCGGTAGATGTACGCCCACAGCAGCTCGTCGAAGCCGCTGCTGCCTTCGGGCAGCTGCATTTGCAGCTGCTCGGCCTTGGTCGTCGCGCGGTACATCTGCGCCGGGCCGCTGCCGGAGCAGAACACCAGCCCGTTTTCCGTGAGGTCGTGCAGCACGCCGCGCACCAGCGCGTCGTCGTCGTGCGCGAACCGCTGCCGGACCGCAGCGCGCGAGCGCACCTCGCCCTGACTGAGGTAATCCAGCACGGCTTCCCACAGCGTGCGCCCGCGATCGGTGCCGCTCTCGTTGAGCCACTGGACGCGCCGCAGGTACGTACGCAGCGCCATGCCGAACATGTCGGCGCTGACCTTTCGGCTGATGCCTTGACCTTCGAGCTCCCGACTCAGCTCCAGGAACACTTGGTTCGCGATGTGCGCCAGGGGCGCTCGAACGCCGCCGGCCGTGGCCAGCTGCGCGATCAACACCGTCGTCTGACGAACCACGCTGTCGATGAGAATCTTGACGCTCATGCCTGGACCCGACCCTCGAGCGCAGCCTGCCACGCGCCGCGCACGCGAGGGAGTGACAGCATCGACACCCCGCCTTGCGGTGCGCGAAGCCGCCCTGCCCCTCCAACCGATCACCAAGGCCAGCCGGCGATATCACCGCTGCCCTCCGCCGGATACCGTGGCTTCGTGAACGGCGCACGGCGTTTGACGTGGGGACAGCGAGGGGCATGCCCAAGCACGCCGTGTATCTGTGGACGCGGCCGATGTTTCGCTGAACCGCGTTCGGGTGTCGTCCGTTGACTGGCGCGCCACCACCCGCCAATCTGAGTAGCTCCGGAGCAGGCCCCATGAAACTGCCGAAGCCAAAACCGAAGCCAAAACCGAAGGCCAAAGG
>JADGRF010000298.1 GCA_017881055.1 Sandaracinaceae bacterium | reverse complement strand
GCAAAGATCAAAGCGCCGCAAACGAAAACCGCGACGACACGCAGAAGAAAGCCGATGCTGTCGCAGGCGACCCCGACAAGGCAGCTGACGCCTGCCGCGGGTTGGCGCGAGCGAAGGGCAAGCCGGTTGCGAGCCACGACGGTGGAAGCACGCCACCCGAACCGAAGACGAGCGAGTGACGAATGACGCAAGAATACAAATACGTGGTGTGGCACGCGAGTGGACTGAACGACGACACCACGGTCGGTATCGGTTATCGATATATCGACGAAAGCGCCATTCGCGACGATGAGGTCGAATCGTGGCTGCTTCAGACCCACCAGGATGGGAGCTTCGGCGCGCCGCGCGGCTGGGGCACGTATATCAACGGCGTGTGGCGATCGGCGTCCGGTCGTATCTTCATGTCGATTGCTGACGGCTCGGTGCTCACCGCGACGTTGAGCGGCAATCAATTCAACGAGCTCGCGAACGTTGAGCTGGATGTAGCGCTCACGGGGATCTGGGGACTCGACGATCAACACGTCTACGCGTACGGCGGCGCGCCCGATCGCCCCGGCAAGATTCGGTTCTATGACGGCGCGACCTGGACGAAACTCCCGGACGCCCCGGACTGGATCCTGCACATGCACGGCTGCGCACCCGACTGTATCTACGGGGTCGGACAGAAGACCGTATTCCGCTGGGATGGCCAGCGCTGGCACGAGACGAATCTGCGCGCCAACGTGTCGCTTGCGGCGGTCTGGGTCGAGAACCCAGACGAGATCTACGCCACCGACGTTGGTGGAACGCTGTTCGACGGATCGAGTAGTGGCTTTGTCGAGCGCGCGCGCTGGGAGGGTCCCCTCGACGGCGTCGCGAAATTCAAGGGCACCGTTTGGCTCGGCGGAGTCGAGACTGGCCTACTGAAGCTCGACGGAAAGACGAACAAGATCGAAAGCGTCAAGCCGAAGATTCTGACCCGCGGAATCGAGGCGCGCGAGACCCTCATCATCGCAGCTGGAAACCGCGTCGTTTTTTCGACCGATGGGCAAAGCTTCTACAGTGTCGGCGCCGACGCCTTCGAGCGCATCGTCAAGCCATTGCCGTTTTTGGGCTAGCGTGCGTTCTCAGGCTCAGTTCTCAAGGCCCTGTCTTCTGCGTGAGCTTGAGCTTCGGCGCCTTCGTGCGCGCGAATGCGTAGTCGATCGCAGCTTCCACGTTGCGCACGACGTAGCTCTGTTCGCCCGCGAGCACGACGGGCGTGCCATCCAGAGCGTCGTAGGCGAATGTCAGACTGGGCAGCTGCTGCCAGACGCCGTCCACGCGCGGCTCGGGAAACATCCGAACCTCGCCGCCACGGAAGGCGAGAAACCGCGTCGCGTCAGGCTCCCTGCTGTCGAACAGCACGTTCAGGTTGCGCCCGGCAAGCATCGCGACAGAGCTGTGCCCATGACACGCAAGGTCTGCACGAGGTCGATTTGGTTCACGCCAAGGGTGAAATGGTGCTGACGTCGTCCGAGCATGCGCTGTCAGCTGCGTACTTGGATGCACTCATGTGTTGGTGAGCTGCGGCCTGGGCGACAAGGGACGGCTCCTGTTGCTGCGACGCTGGGAGGACGGAAAACTCGGTGCGGCGCAGCTATTGGCGAAGTGGCGCAAGCTTTTAGCGGATTCGAGTTGTCAGCTGCCACAGGAAGCGACGCTCCGAGTCACTGCTTCAAGGCGTCCCACCGCGCCGCGGGCGTGTCACGCAGGACGAAGTAGGTTTCCCCAGCATGCTGCGCTCGCACGTACGCGCCCGCGAACGTCTTGGGAGGCGGATACTTGCTGAACTCGGGGCGTTCGCGCGCAAACACACCGGTGTCGTCTTCCTTGTTGTGGCCGGGCGCGTTCTGCCAACAGCGTCGGTTGGGAGAGCGACCCTGCGAGACCTGCAGATGCGCGACGTGCGCATCGACCTTCCCGAGTAAATCGACACCGCCGCGATGAGAGAAATAAACGATCGCTCCCGCCGGGCAGAGCGCGATGCGCGCACCCGGGTTCGACACGGCCTCGAAGGCGCGACCATAGCGGATCCAATTCCGCTCGTTGATGCGAGCGGGTGGATGATCGCTGACGAGCTAGTCCCGCAGCTCGGATGCTATGCGCGGCGCCCTCAACGTGGGCCACGCAGCCAGCGCCAGGGCCCACAGCAGCAGGCAACCACGCCAGTACCAGCGCGCCGAGCAACTCGCTACGAGCGCTGCGAGCCCCCAGAAGAGCAGTACCCCGCCGACGACTGTGTGCCGATCGTAGCCCATGCGCAGCTTCCACGAATCGCCGCCGAGCTGCGTGCTGTACAGGACCGTCACGGTGAACGCCAACCAGCTTCCGACGACCGCGCTCGCACGCCCACGCAGCTGGCGACGCACCGCCGGCAGCAGCAGAGGTAGCCACACAGCAGCAGCAGCCTGGAGCAATGAAGCGTTTTGTTGCAGGTCCGCGTGCCAGCGCTGCGCCAACGGCCAGCCGGTGGCTTTGAGATAGTACGTGTTGGGAAACCAATCGCCGAAGTACGAGTGACGGACGAGCAACGCCGCGCCCGTCGTGACGAGCGCAGGCACCGCCAACAGCGTCCAACGCCGAGCGCGCGGGGCTGGGCGCGTAAGCTGCACCAGGCCAGCGGGAATTGCGACCCATACGAAGTCCATGCGCGTCACCATGCCTGCGCCCAGCAGCGCGCTGATGGCGAGCGTGCGACACGTAGTCTCTGGCAGTGACGACAGCCACAACATCGCGAACGCGAGACACGCGATCAGCGTCACCTCGAAGCCCTCGGCGCTCCAGTAGGGCAACGACAGGCAGGGCAGGCACAAGACCACAGGCAGAGCCGCCATGAGCGACGCGCTTCGCTCTGCAGGCGCGGGCGGCGCGATCGGGGTGTGCCAGAGCGATCCACAGAAGAGCAACGCGAACAGCGACAGCAGGACCGCATTGCTGATTACGATGCAAAGCCCGATGTTCGCGTCGGCGACGCCAGGCAACCAATGCAATGCACCAATCCACATGCACCACAACGGGTTGGTCACGCCCTCGACGTGCGGCGCGCCCGGGTACCAGAGAAAGCCTTGCCCAGCGACGAGCGTCCGACCGAAGGCCGCCGAAATATACACGTCGTCGGCGACGCCCCAGATTCGACCGGCGGGCTCGTCGTAGATGAACAAGCGGTAGAAGCGCGCCAGCAGCCAGAGCTGCCACACCGACAGCAGCGCCGCAGCCATCAGCAGCGGACGCGGGCGCAACGCAGGGAATCGGGTTGGCGGCTGGTCGTCCATCAAGGGGGCCGCAAGCAGTGCCGAGCAGCGCGCAGGCACAAGGTGTCGGGCTGCGGGAGCGCAGGCTAGCAGGCGCGGACGCGGCGTGGCAGGCGATCCTTCGCGGCACGAGCGGCAGAGGCTGCGGATGTGCATCGCGGTTAGCCCGACCGCACGGCCCCGGCCAGCAGACCGCGTACCTCACGTTCAGCACGGGGCACTTGTCCGTGTACAACGACCTGACCAACCACACGGTCACGCACTCGGAAGGCGTGAAGTCGAGCATGCCGGCGGTGTTCGGGCTGGACGACTCG
>JADGRF010000297.1 GCA_017881055.1 Sandaracinaceae bacterium | reverse complement strand
TGAAGATGTACGTGAAGATGTACGTGAAGATGTACGTAAGGAGCAGGTGCCATGAGTAGCACGCTGCCTTGCAAGCGCAGCGGACAGGCCGAAGCGGCGCGCGATGGTCGCTTCGATCCCGGGGCCGCGGCCGCGTTCCAGCTGCACGTGGTGGGCTGCGCGAGCTGCGCGCGCGAACAAGCCGAGCTCCAAGCGCTGGGTCGAGCCTTGCGTGCTCCCGAGTCGGAGGCCACGGAGGCCACACTGCGTGCGCTGCGTGAACGTGTGCTCGCGAGCGCGACAGCAACCAAGAACGCGAGCAAGACCGAGGGCTTGGCAGGCGCTCCGCGACGGGCTCGCAGCGGCTGGCTCGTTCCAGCTGTCGCCGCGGCCGCGCTGCTGCTCGGCTACGGAAGCGCGCGCTTCGCGCATCGGTCGTGGGCTGGCAACGGCCGTGGCACGCTCGTGGTCAACGCGGGCGTAGGCGGCGCCGACTGGACGCAGCATCGCAACGGACGGCTCGACGCCATCGAGCTACGCGATGGAACGCTGAACGTGGCCGTGCAGCGGCACCGCGGCGATCCGCGCGTAGTGGTGCGAGTGCCCGAAGGCGAGATCGAAGACATCGGCACCGTGTTCAGCGTGACCGTGCGCGCGGGCAAGACGACCCGCGTCGCCGTGACGAGTGGCCGGGTCATCTGGAAACGACGCGATGCGACCGAGATGACGCTCAGCGCGGGCATGAGCTGGAAGGCCCCCGAAGCGAGCGTGGCACCGCCCACAATCCCGGCGATGCCCCCGGCCGCTGGGCTGACGGCGCATGCTGCGCGCCCCGCTGCGAATGCGAAGTCATCGGCAGCGCCCGCGCCCGCGCAGCCTGTCGCGACACGCAAGCCTCACGCCCTGCCGATACCCGTTGCGGCGACGGCAGAGGTCACGGGCGAGAGCGCGGAGGACGCCGCGTACTTGCAGCTCTTGGCGCTACTACACGAGCACCGTGACGACGAAGCACGCCTTTTGGCTGCGCGGTACCTGAAGAGCTTCCCGAACGGCTTCCGCCGCAAAGAAGTGGCGGCGCTGACGCCTCACTGAAGCGTAGGGCGCGGCGCTACTGGCCGTCGGCATCGAGCGGCTTCGACGCCAACAGCTGGTCGACCGCAACGGCCAGCGTCGACACGGAGCGGAAGACGTTGCGGGTGAGCAAGTGATCCGGGAACGTGATCCCCAGCTCGCTCTCGATCATGGTCATGATCACGGCGCTGGCGTGCGAGGTGAGCCCGGCGTCGAAGAGGTCGGTCTCGTGCTCAAGCGTGGTGAGGCCACGCACGAAGCGTCCGTACTCGAACACGATCGCGGCGATTCGTTCCTTCATGACCGGGACACGGAGCCGCACTCTTGGGCGGCAGCGTCGGCTTCGTCAGTGTAAAGGAATTCGACCAACCAGGCTAGCGTCTCGCTCGGACGGAGCCCGTTTCACGGGCAAAAGCGCATGTGGAAAGGCAGAAAGATGGGTGCGGACGAAGCCGCCGAGGGTTCCAACGCGCGTCAGGGCGGGCCGCCGGAACAGCAGCGAAAGCCCAGCGACGGAAGGACCGTGCTCGCGAGCTGCTGGGACAGGTCGGTCTGGCAGGTGAGACCAAGCTCGGGCGAGATGTACGAGCCGCCGCGGACCGCGTAGTTGGGCACGGGCGCACCGGGGGCGCTCTTCAGATCGTTGGTCCACTCTTTCACGTTGCCAGACATGTCGAGCACGCCATCGGCGGTGACGCAGGCAGCTAGCGATCCGGTGGGCAGCACGGCGTTGTCGATCGCACCGCCGCTCATCGTGTCGTAGTCCGCGCCGTTGCAGATGAGCGGTGCATAGCCGGCGCCGTACGGATACGCCTGCCCGGTCGTGCCGGCCTCGCACGCAGCCAACCACTCGGGCGCGCTGCACAGGCGGAAACCCCCGGCCGCACACGCAGCCGCGGCGCCGTCGTAGGACACGTAGGTCCAGGGCAGCGCCGCGCCCTTCGAGCAGGAACGGTGCGCCGCGAGGCCGCTGTCCTTGTCAGTTGCATCGGCGCGCGAGGCTTCGTAGCGGTAGATCCAGAAGTCGAGTCCGGCATGCACCACATGCACCATGTCGTCGATCACGTAATTGCCGGTGCCTTCGCTCTTGCTGTCGTCGACGAAGCCGTCGCAGTCGTCGTCGATGCCGTTGCACAGCTCGGTCGCCGAGGCACCGGCGCCGGGCGTGGCGTCCGGCGGCAAGGACAAGTCGCACAGGGTCTGCGTGCGATCCGCGGGATTGCAGGCGTATTGTCCGCCCTCCTGACAGGCGCCGACACCGCTAAGGCCGCAGAGCGTGCCGAGCTCCGGCCACGGGTCGTCCGGCACTCCGTCGCAGTCGCCATCGAAGCCGTCGCAGCGTGTTTCCTCGGCGACGATGCCGTTCGGCACGACCGGATCGAACTCTACCTTCGAGCCGTACGCGCAGTACCACGTGGTCGTGCCCACGCGCGTGTCGCAGACGGCCTTGACGCCTGCGCAGGGCGTGCCCGGCGTGTTGCGGCACAGCTTGGTCGGCGGCGCGATCAGCTGTTCGTCGACCTTGCCGTCGCAGTCGTCGTCGCTGCCGTTGCAGTCTTCGGGCTTGGTCGGGAACACGGGGCAGCGATACTCGCAGCCGGGCTTTCCGTCGAGATCGGCGAAACCATCAAAGCAGCTGGTGATGGTGCACTTGCCCGCCGAGCACACGGCATCGGCGTTCTCGGCGCTGCAGGCCTGGTTGCAAGCGCCGCAGTGCAACGGATTGGTCTGCAGGTCGAAGCCTTCGTCGATCGTGCCGTCGCAGTCGTCGTCCAGACCGTTGCAGCGCTCGCCGAGCTTCGAGGGTGTGCAGCCGATGCCGTTGGCGTCGAAGCCGCCGTCGTGACCGAAGAACGGGCCTCCGTCAGCTGCACCGCCGTCCGCCCCGCCGCCCTGGCCGCCACCGCTCGTACCCGCGTTCGCGCCGCTTCCGGAGTCGGGCGCAGGCACGCAGTCGAGGCAGAACACGCTGGCGTGGCAGGCGTACAACGTGGAGAGCAGGCCGAGGGCGGCGAGCCGCGCGGCGCCGGACGTGAAGGGCTTCATGACCGGCGCCTCCGCGAGCCCGACAGCAGCAACAGACCGAGCACGCTCGCGAGCTGCACGCCAGACGACCCAGACGACCCAGACGAAGACCGCTCGCCCGGTGCGGTGACGCTGCAGCCAAAGCCGCCGCCACCGGTCGCGGAGACGAGCTTCCCGTTCGCGCCGCTGGCACCGCCGCCGCCGAGCGCGCCGCCAGACGTGGCGGACACGCAGACGGCCTCGCCCGAGCTGCCGGCCTTGCAGCGCCAGTCGCTCGGACACTTCACGCGCGGGCAGGGATCGTCGATGCACGCGACAGCTGGAACGCACACGTCGCCGGTCGCGCACGACATGCTGACGCACGGGTTGTCGCGACACTTGCCGGCGTCGCAGAACAAACCGTCGGCGCAGGAAATGCCGGCGCAGGGATTGGTCACGCACGCGCCCTGGTCGTTGCAGTGCTTACCCTCGCCGCACTGCGCGTCGTCGCACAGCACGCGGCAGGCGCCGTTGTCGCACAGCTCGTCCTTTTTGCAGGTCACGCCGCTGCACGGGTCGTCGAGGCACTGACTCGCGTAGCACACCTTGCCGCTCGGACAGCCGAGCGTGTGGCAGTCGCGGCAGTCGCCGGCCACGCATTGCTCGTGCGCGCCGCAGGTCACGTGCGCGCACAAGTCCTCGCACACGTCGTTCACGCACTTTTGATCGATCGTGCACTGCGCGCAGGCCGTGGCCAGGCAGTAGTGGCCGGGCAGCGGCGGCGAGACCGCACACGCAAACCCGACCGGACACGGGAACTCGGCGGTGGGATCGCATGCGCGGCGGCAGGCGCCGTCGATGCACGCGCGCTGCGGCGGGCAGGTCGCGTTGTCGTCGATCTTGCCGTTGCAGTTGTCATCGGCGCCGTTGCAGATCTCGCTGCCGGGACCCTTGCCGCCGACGCAGCGCAACACACCCGCCACGCAGCGCGTCTTGCCGGGCAGACACTCGCCCTTGCTGCTGCCGCAGGAATGACCGATCGCGGGATCCGCTTCGTCGACCTTGCCGTCGCAGTCGTCGTCGGCGCCGTTGCAGATCTCGCTGCCGGTGCCGGTGCAGGCGGGCACCGAGCAGGTGAGGCCTTCGTCGGTGGCTCCGTCGCAGTCGTCGTCGAGCAAGTTGCAGATCTCGGTGCTGCTGGTGGTGCCCGGCATGGTGATGTCGCAGGTCGTGCCGTTCTGCGTGCCGTTGCAAACCAGGGAGCCCGTGCCCTTGCAGACGCCCTTGTTCGTGTCGCTGCAGGCGCTGCCGAGACCGGGGAAATCTTCGTCGATCTTGCCGTCGCAGTCGTCGTCCATGCCGTTGCACTTCTCGCTGTGGATCGAGCCGGCGATGATCGTGGAGAGCGCCGGCACCAGGTCTTGCGGTTGCGACACGAACGTAGCCGTCGGTCGCGCGCCGCCCGAACCAGCTGACGCGATCGCGTTGAGCGACGCTTGCTCGGTCGGCAAGACGCTGACCGCGATCACGTACACTTCGACACCGAACGCATCGTGCAGACTCTGCGCGGCCGCTGCGGGATCGCCGTTGCAGCTTTCGGCGCCGTCGGTCACCAGGATCACGCTGTAGCCGCGGCAGCTGGTCGCAGGATCCGTGGCGCGAATCGGGCCGAGATAATCTTGAATCGCTTCGAGCGAGCCGGCGAGCGGCGTGGGGCCGGAGCCGCGCACTTCGCAGTCGCCGCCCTTCGAGTGGTCGCAGTAGTCACCGACCGTCGTGGTGTTCACGAAGTTGGTCTCGCGGCCGTCCAGCCAGCGCACGATGTCGCGCACGGGCATGCCAAAGCCCGCGAGGACGTCGGCGCCGCGACGCGGACCGCCGCACGAGCCGGCGTAGTTGATGCATTCCTCCGGCGACTGCGGCAGCTGATTGACCGCGATCTTGGTGCTCGGCCCGATCGCAACGTCGCATACCTTGGGGCCCGTGTTGCCCACCGGGTTGTCGTAGCTCGCCACCAGGCCCTTGCACTCGTACCAGGCCGCGGTCTGGCAGTTGCGGTCCTTGGCTTGATCCTGGTGATAGCGCGCCAGCGAGAACTCGATCTCGGGATACGCGCTCATCACCTGGCCAAGCGATTCGCGCGCCAGAAATAGGCGCGAGTCGTTCGACAGCGTGTCGCCGTTCAGGTCGAGGCCGGGGTGCTCGACGCTGCCGTCGCCGAAGGTCGGGTAGCCCGAGAGCGTGAGCAGCATCGAGGCCGAGGTGTCGAGGATCACGGCCACGCGCGGCTTCGCGCCCGCGGGATCTGCCTTGCAGGTGCGGTCGCTTCCGGTCGTTGGTGTGCAGCTGACAGGAGCGCCGTTCTGGCACGCCGGAATCGGCGTGGTGCACGTGCCGAGGCCGCAGTCGACGCTGCCGAGGCCTTCGTCGATGGTGCCGTCGAAGTCGTTGTCGTAGCCGTCGCAGATCTCTCCGACGTAGGCGCTGTCGATCTGCAGCTCACCGGCGCCGCCGCCGGCTTCGCCGGTGCAGACGGTGCAGACACCGCCGAGCGCGCCGCCGACGTCGAAGTTGGCTGCAGGATCGATGTTGGAGGTCACCGATTGCACGTTGATGACGCCGCCGCCGCCGCCGCCACCGCAGTCGTCGCAGGTGCCGCCGGTCTGTGCACCGGCGATGCAGTCTCGGTAGTCGGGTTGGCCCGAGGCGGCCGCGAACGTGTCACCGCCTCGGCCGCCCTTGGCGCTGATCACCGCGCTCGCACCGATCGTCACTTGCTCGCCGACGATCAACACCGTGCCGCCCGCGCCACCGCCGGCCGAGTCGTTGCCGATGCCGCAGCCGCGCTTGCCGTTGGCGTCGATCTGGCCGTCGACCTCGACTTGTCCGCGCGAGAGGCCGATGCCGCACGGCGAGGTCTTCACGCTGGTGAGATCGTGCAAGCCCACGAGCACCACGCGCCCGCCGCCTGCGCCCGCGGTCATGGGCGAAAAGGCGTTGTTGTCGCGGCAGCCTTTGTCGCCACCGGCCGCGCCGAACTCCGGCTCGAAGATGTTGTGCCAGAAGCCGAGACCCGCGACCGACGGACCGATCTCGCAGAAGCGACCGCCGCGGCCGTCGGGGCAGCTCATCATCGGCGTGCCGCAGTCGGCGAACGAGCTGCAGGTGCTGCCGGTCCACGTGCTCGTGCACGCGTCTTCGAACGACACGGGGAACGCCACGGGCGCATCGACGGTGCCGCGACCGCCGTTGCCGAAGTGCGCGCCGCCGCCACCCGAGTCCGCTACGCTGCAACCGCCGCGACCGCCGGAGGTCAGCGTGGGGCCGTCGCCCGCGTCGCAGGTGCGGCCTTGATAGCCGGCGCCGCGCGCGCTGATCTTGGACGTCGCGTCGACGTAGACGCTGCCGGCGATCAGCTCCAGGTTGCCTTGCACCGCCTTGTCGCCGCCCATATACGGATCGACCGTAACGAGGCCGCCGTTGATCACGCAGACGTGATCGTAGCGACGCTGCGTAGCGCTGCCGATGTCGAACGTGGCGGCACCGAGCGTGCCCGAGCCATCGACGATCAGGGTCTGCGCGGAGACGGGCGCTGCCCGCAGCGCGGCAAACGCGAACGTGGCGGCACCGAGTAGCAACCAGCGACCATGGCCCGTGCGAGACAGCTCATGCATTCGCGCAACATAGCACGATGCTGCGCGTCACCGAATAGGCAGAGGTGTGATGATGACGGCGGCTTGTGATAGCCTCAAGCACCTCGATCACCTCGATCACCATGACCTACCGAACCATCACCCTCGGCATCGATTTTCCCCAACCGGTCACGGCTGTGTTTGCGCACTTGAGTAAGCACGAGAATCTCGCGGGGGTGTTCGGCATGCCGATCTCGCGGATCGCGACCAGCTCGGATCCGGCCGAGCCGGACGGCATCGGCTCGGTGCGGCGCCTCAAGCTCGG
>JADGRF010000296.1 GCA_017881055.1 Sandaracinaceae bacterium | reverse complement strand
TGCGAGCGTACCCACTAGCGCCGGAAGCGGCGGCGACGCCCAGGTTCGCGCCGTTTTGCACTCACGCTTCGCGCGCGACGTACACTCGGTCGATCCGCGCCAAGAAATCTGGGAAGGCACGACGCTCGGCACCTTGGACGCATCGATCCGGCGCTCCGAGAAATTGCGCTTCGGGCTCGGCGTGCGCGCGCGCTACCGCTACGCCTCGCTCGCGCACGATGTGCCGGACGCGACCGCCGAGCACCACGAGCTCGACGGCTCGATCACGGCCGGCTACGCAGACCTCACGCTCGCGCGCGGCCTGCACCTGCAGGTGGGCTACCAGCCGGTTCATCTCGGGCGCTTCGATGTGCTGTCTGCGACGAACTTTCTCTCGGTGAGCGACCTACGCGACGGGCCCTCGACCATGCCCGAAGGCGCGGTCGAGCTTGGCCAGCTCGCTGCCGTCGTCGACTACGACGCCAACAGCTGGCTCTCGGTGCGCGCGATCTACATCCCGTTCTTCACGCCGCACTTATTGTCGTACACCGAGAGCGACTACGCGATCTTTCCGAGCACGCAGGCCGCGAGCGAAGCGGCCATCAGCAGCGCCGGCGGGCCCATGGGTGCGGGGCGGCTGACCAAGCTCGTACGCAACAACCTGTCACGCGGTGATCGCGCGCGCCTCGCCCAAACCGGTTTCTCCTCGCTCGCTCCCGAGCCGACGTTCTCAGAACCGCAGGGCGCGCTGCGCATCACGGCGCACGGTCCCGCGGGCGAGCTCGCGCTGACGGCCGGCAGCGCGCTCGAGCACATGCCCACGCTCGAGCTCAGTCAGAGCTTCGTCGACTACCAGTTCGACCCGTCGGTCGAGAACCAAGGATTCCTAATTGCCGCGCCGCGCCCTGCCCGCGTCCACCACGATCGCTTTGGCATTCTGTCGCTCGACGGAGCGACCGACGTCGGACCGATCACGCTTGGCGCCGAAGCCTCACTCATGCTGCACCGCACGATCTACGCGCTGCGTGAGCGTGGTCTTGCCGAGAGCGTGCCGGGAGCTGCCCACGGCAACCTCGCCCAGCTCGGGGTACGCGCGGAATACGCCGCCAACGATCAATGGCTCGTGGCGCTCGAGACCTTCGCCGCCTACGCGCTGTCGGTTCCGGACGACGCCGCCTGCAAGAAGCCGCACTCGCTGGTGGACTCCGGCACGCACTTCAGCGATTGCCGCTTCATGTTCCTCGAGCACGGTCGCTACATGCGCGGCGCCGCGCTGCTCGCCAGCTTCTCTCCGACTGACCTGGGTCTGCACTTCGAGCTGAGCACGGCTCTCGTGAGCGGGCCGAGCTTCGTGTTCATGCCGCGCGTCGGGTACGCACCGTGGTCGGACTTCGAGGTGGAGGTCGGTGCGCTGTTCGTGGAGGGCCCGAGCCCCAGCACGACGGCGGCCCCCGACATCGCGCTCGGCGGCATCTACGATCACGTCGATCAGGTGTTCTTGGGCGTGCGCTATCAGCCGTAGCGGCGACATCTTGATCTACAATGGCGGCTCCATGCTGCCTTCCACGCTGCACCATCGTCCCGAAGCCCTGCTCCTCGATGCGGGCGATACGCTGTTGTTTCTCGACTGCGATGCGCTCGCCGACGCGCTCGCGCAGCAAGGCGAAGTCGTGGCAAAGGGCGCGCTCGAGCCCACCGTGTTCGAGAGCAAGCGCGCGTACCAAGCGCTGCTCACGCGCGGCAAAGGTCACGAAGACGGTTGGTCGGTGCTGGTTCGCGCGATGTTGACGGGCGCGGGCGTCGGCGAAGCGCGCGCCAAGGAGCTGCTGCCAGGTCTGCGCGCCGCGCACGATGCCTTCTATTTTTGGCGCAAAGTGCCCGCGGAGCTACCCGCTGCTCTCATACGCGCCCGTGCTGCGGGCCTGCGCCTCGGCGTGATCTCGAACTCGGAAGGGCGCCTCGAGAGCGTGCTTGCGCGCGTCGGCCTGCGCGAGCACTTCGAGCTGGTGGTCGACTCGCATCTCGAAGGTGTGAGTAAGCCCGATCCCGAGATCTGGAGGCGCACGCTCTCGCGCATGGGCCTGCCGGGCGAGCGCGCGATCTACGCGGGCGACATTCCCGAGGTCGACGTCGAAGGCGCGCGCGGCGCGGGCATGCACGGGGTGCTGGTCGATGCGTTCGATCACTACGGCGATCGGCCCGAGCTGCCTCGTGTGCGCAGCGTGTCGCAGTTGGTCGACGAGCTGCTGCTGCTTCCGCGCGGTGCCTGACCGAAGCGCGGCCCCGGCGCACCAAACAAAACGCCGCGAAGATTGCTCCCCGCGGCGTTCGTTCGTCGTGTGAAGGCCGGGGCCCCTGTCTAGAACAGGTAACCGATGCGGATCAAGTTGAGCTGAACGAGCACTGGCAGCACGTTGACGACCAGGTCCGCGCCATCCTTGATGGTCTTCTTCGCTTTCGCGAAGCCTGCGTTCGTCATCGCGTTGCTGCCGTTGCCGCTGAAATCGACGCTGCTGCTGCCGAGCGGAATCTCGAGCGCGAGGTCGATGCCCATCACGAAGCCATCGTGGCCCATGAAGCCGAGACCGAGCTTGAAGGCCGGCACCGAGATGCTGCCCTTCACCTTCACGTCGCCTGCCGTGCTGTCATGCGCCGTGGCGCTGAAGCTGGCCGACTGCCAGGCGATACCGCCGCTCAAGAAGAACGCGCCACCGAACGGATACAAGCGACCGTCGATGGTGAGCAGACCGATGCCAGCGCTCGCGCCGCTGACGGTGATCGTCGGCAAGAACTGATAGTCGAGACCGAAGCCGACGTAGTGGCCGTAGCGCGCGTGCACGCCGACGCCGAGCGGATTGAAGAGACCCAAGGTGAGCACGGGACCGAGGCAGAGGTTGCCGAGCAAGCACTTGTCGGCGGCGTCTTCGTCCGCGGGAGGCGCTGGGACAGGAGCCGGCGTAGCATCAGCCGCGGGCGCGGGCGCTGGGGTCGCGTCGGCAGCAGCGGGGAGCGGAGCGGGTTCAGCCGCGGGTGCAGCGGCCGGCGCAGCATCAGGCGCAGGTGCAGCTGCTCCGAGATCCGCAGGCGCAGGCGCAGCAGCCGGTGCGGCGGCATCTTGCGCAAGCGCAGGCGCAGGTGCAGCTGCTCCGAGATCCGCAGGCGCAGGCGCAGCAGCCGGTGCGACGGCATCTTGTGCGAACGCCGGAGTCGCGAGAGCCGTCATCAGAACGAGGGTAAGAAATGAATGCGTCGATCTAATCATGGTTGTCTGGTTGTCCTCGAGTTTGTCCCGTGTGTGTCGTCCCTTGAGCTTGCCCGTCAGGTCGCAGTCGCTTGGGAGCCACGATGCGGATCTGCTGAGTGCACGCGCAGGCCGCCCCGTAATCAGCCCCAACCAGGTCAGGCTAACACAGGAAGAAATCCTCCTTCCAGGAAAATACCGGCTGCATTGAAAATATCGCTCGCGGATTGCGCATCAAGAGCAGGGCTTTTCTACGTGCGGGTGAAGCCAGGTGCGAAGAGGTGAGTGATGCGACCAGGTCTTGCGACACCGCGCTCCCGCATCAACCCATCGCCACGAGCCAGCCATTCGGCGGCATGGTCGGCAACGAGCTCCGCGCGACGTCGGATGGCAGAGGCGACCACCAAGGGCTGCGCTTCGGCGTCCTTCGAGGCCAGCACGGCGTCGAGCAGCGCGACCGCCTGCTTGCGATCGCCACGCTGTTCCGCGAGCGCAGCCTGCAGAAGGCGCGCTTGATCCACGAAGCACGGCAGAGCGAGCAGGATCGTGGCGTCGACATCGGCCGCGGCGCGCGCGAGTAGGCGTGCGCGATCGGGATGCGCCTGTGCCGCACACAGCGCGCTGCGAGCGCGCATCAACAACAGGCGCGCACGCCAGACGGCCACTTGCGCGAGCGGTAACGTGAGAAACTCGTCGAGCTCAGCGCTGCGCTCTGCACATTGCTCGATGTCCTGAACGTAGAGCGCGATCTGCGTGCGGGCCATCCACTGCGTGAACGCGGTCAACCCGGAGGTCACGAAAGGCCGCATCACTTCTACGCAGCGCGCCTTGGCCGCAGCGACGTCGTCGTGCGCGAGAGAGAGCGAGCTCGTGATCAAGCGCAGCAGCGACGCCACGACGACGTCGTCGCGCTCTTCGGCCTCGCGCGCCCAACGATTGGCGATCGCCAGGTCGTCCCAAAGCCCAAACGTATGCTGCAACGAAGCGATCATCAGCCGGCACATCCGAACTTCGTTGAGGCCCGATGGCCCCTGCTTGCGAAACAGCTCTTCGGCAGGCAGGAGCTGCGCGAGCGCCGCTTGCCACGCGCCCGCGCGGTGCAGATCGGAGCCTCGCGCCAGAGCGAGCAGCGCACGCGTGCGCGGCGTGTCGTGCGCCTGCGCGAGCGCCTCGCCCGCGGCAAGCGCGCCGAGCGCATGCGGTCCACCGGAAAGCGCGCTGTCCACGTACGCGTGATACAGGCACAGGCCCTGCAGCACACGCTCCGGCTCGCCCGTGTCGAGCGCGTCGAGCAGGTAGCGACCCACGAGAGGCAACGGGCGATCGAGCTCGTTGAGCAAGAGGCCAAGCGCCAAGGACCAGAGCGCATCGAGGCGCGCCAGCACGTCCACACGAATCTGGGCACCGCTGCATTCCACAAAGCGCAGCCCGCGGCGCTGCAGCTCCGCGTGCAACGTTTTGACCTCGTGCAGCGCATCGGTGAAGTTCTCCGGCAACGCGACACCCATCGCGCGCAGCGTTTCACGCAAGGTCTCGATGCCCTCTTCGATCTGGCCGCCGAGCACAAGCTGAATCCCCGCCTTGCGACGAAACTCCTCGGCCTGCTCGCCATCGGCGAGCATCGACGTCTCGAGATACACGTTGGCGGCTTCGGCACTACGCCCGGCGTTCACGAGCGCGTCGCCCCAACGCAACAACAGCTCGCGCTTGTCGGAGTCGGTCTGCCCGTGGTGCACGACGGCGATCGCGTACAGGCGCGCGGCCTTGTCGAACGCCAGCGCGCGCTCGGCTTGGGCGGCGGCCCGCAACGCGTACAGGCCTGCGCGTCCGGGTTCGCCAGCGCCGAGCAGATGCACGGTCAGCGCTTCCAGATCGACCGAGCCGCTGGCTTCCAGCGTCGAAGCGAGGCGCCGATGCCAGAGCGCGAGCAGCTCGGGCGACATGCTCGCGATCACCGCTTCGCGAATGCGGTCGTGATAGGTCTCGATCGCACGACCGTCGCGCACGGACACGCCGCGCACGAGCTTCTGGCCACGCAGCTCGACCAGAGCTGCCTGCAAGTCGATGTCGAAGGCCGACGCGAGCGCCAGCGTTTCCTCGGGCACTGGGCGCGCAGCGACCGACACGAGCTGCAGCAGCGTGCTCGCGTCTTTCGACAGCGAAGACAGGCGCTGCTGCAGTGCCGCTTCGAGGCTGACGCGGGTCCCGAACGGCGTGCCGTGCTCACGCACGTGCTGCACGATCTCCGTCAGCAGGTACGGGCTGCCGGCGCCTTCCTGCCCCACGGCTGCCGCATCTGCGCTGGGCGAGGCACCGAGCAGGCGCCGCGCGAGGTCGAGGCTCTCGTCGGCGCTGAGCACACCCAGCTCGATCTCGCGTACGTCGCGATGCGCTGCGTCGCGCAGCTGACCGAGCAGCGTGCGCAGGCACGCGTTGCCTTCTACGTCGCTGCTGCGGTACGCGCACAGAAGCAGCGTGGCAGGGGCATCGGGCCCCGAGACGAGATCGGCCAGCAGCTTGGCGCTGTCGACGTCGCCCCACTGCAGGTCGTCGATGAAGAGCAGCAAGGGACTGCGGTCGGCCACGCGCGAGAGCAGCTCGAAGAGCGCGCTGAACGCACGACGGCGTAGCTCCTGCGGATCGTGGGGCAGCGGTGCGCGCCGCTTGATCTGCGAGACGTCTTCGACGCGATGCAGCACCGGAAAGAGCTGCGCGAGCGCGAGCACGTCGCGCGGCATCACCTCGGCCACCTGCACGGGCGACAAGCGCCGCAGGTAGCGAGCAAGCGAGTCCACCAGCGAGTCGATCGCCTTGAAGGGAACGGACTCGCGCTCGTAGCAGCGGCCCTTGAGCACGATGGCGTCGCCGCGATCGACGACCGAGTCGATGAAGCGTTCGATCAGTGTGGTCTTGCCGATACCCGACGAGCCCGACATGAGCGTGACGACGGGCTTTCCGCTGTTGGTGGCCGCGAGCGCGTGGTGCAGCGCATCGAGCTCGGCGGTACGTCCCACGAACGGCGCTGGCGCATCGGCACTCGTGGGCACCTGCGACGGCGGCAACGACACGGTCTTGCGGGAACGCAGCGCGCGCAGCACCGCATCCGCGTGCGGTCGGGCCTTGGGATCGCGCTGCAGAAGGCTCATGCACAGCCGGTCGAGATCCGCGGGCACGCCCACCACCAGCTGAGACGGCGGCAACGGATCGCGCTGTTGCTTGTGCAAGAGCACGTCGGTGTACGTGCCGTCGAAAGGGATCGTGCCGGTCAGCGCCTCGTAGAGCATCGAGCCGAGCGCGTAGAAGTCGCTGGCAGCGTCGACCGGATCGCCGGCGGCTTGCTCCGGCGCCATGTACGCAGGCGTGCCGAGCACACCCGGCTCGAGCGTGCGATGTATTTCACGCGCTTCGTCGGAGACGATGCCGAAGTCGAGCAGCACGGCGCGTCCGGCACGCGTGCACAACACGTTGTCGGGCTTCAAGTCGCGATGCAATCGGCCAGCCGAGTGCACGGCATGCAGGCCTTCGGTGATCTGCGCGAGCACGTCGCGCAGCCGCTCGGCATCGCGCAACGGCGTGGGAAACAACATCTCGAGGCCTTCGATGCGGGCCGCGCCGGTCTCGTGCGCGTTTTCGGCGTCGCGCATTACGCCTGATTCGAACACGGCCCACGAGTCGCTACTGCGCGAGCGTCCCAGCGTGTCGTGAGCGCCACCGAGCACGTACTCGAGAAAGTCTTTCCCCTCGAGGTACTCCATCGTGAAGAACCACTGCTCGCCCTCGGAGAACAGCTCGTACAACGTGACGAGGTTCGGGTGATGCAGGTCGGCGAGCGCGCGGAACTCGCGCTTGAAGCGGTAGATGCCGAGCGCATCCACGCGGCGCAACGTCTTGAGCGCGACCTTGGTTTTGCGCTCGCGATCGAACGCGAGGTAGACCGTGCCCATGCTGCCTTCACCGAGCCGACGCTCGAACACGAAGCGGTCGCTGCCGAGGAGGCGTCGATCCTGATCCCAGAAATCGGACAAGTGAACCTGGTCGCCAGGGTACCACCGCGACTGCTCGCGGTCGGCGTAGGCGATTGGATCACAGAAACCCGGCCGAACGGGCCACGCGGATGGTGATCAAGCTTCGGGTGCTTCATCAGGCCGGCGAGCGCTCTTCGAGCCAGGCGCGCCCCTTCGACGTATCGACGCCGACGGCGTCGAACCCCGCGAAGACGACGAGGTTCATCGTGTCGCGATAGATCTGGACCAGCTCGGGCCACGGCAGCTCGCCATAAGGATAGAGCGCGTCGCTCCACACGGCGATGTCCTTGCCCTCGAGGAAGCCCGGCTCGACGCTCGCTTCGAGCAAGAGCGGCAAGACGTCGCGCAGGAATTCGCCGCGGCCTTGGCTGCGCTCAGCCGCGAGGTGAGCCCAACCGAGGCGCGCGTGGACGACCTCATCCCTGAGTAGCTCATGAAGCGTGGTGCGAATCTCCTCGTCTCGGGCGACTTCGAGAGAGCGCGTCATGAGCGCGGTGTTCATCGTCTCGCCGATGCAGCAGACGGACACCATTTCCCAGAGCAGGCGGTCGCGTGGATCCATATCCGACCGACCGATCCGCGTGCGCGGGGGCGTGTGATCGAGCGCATTTGGGTGACCCCACTTGGCAGCGACTCGCGCGCAGAGATCACGATGGCGCGCCTCGTCGGCGGCAGCGTCGTGCGCCCCTGTCACGACGAACGGCGTCGCGCCGTTCTCTTGCAACTCGATCGCCATGCGCGCGAATCTCGCTGTCGCCTCGATCTCAGCGCGCGTGCGGAACGCCCAGGTCGCACCCACGCGCGCGCGAACGAGCTCGTCAATGCTCGGCTGGACAGCGTTCATTGCTTCCAAGCGTTGCGGTTTCGGCTAGCGGCCCTTACCGACGCAGCACGGCTCTTGGCCGCAGATCGGGCTGCCAAACGTCGTCGTTTGTCCGATCGGCAACCAGCAGCAGCAGCCGTTGCAATCGGTCCAGGAGGCGAGTGTCGTGCTGGGTTTGCAGTCGCACGCCGCGGCGCCGGCCGAGCCACCGGTCCCACCCGAGCCACCGATTCCGCCCGAGCCACCGATTCCGCCCGAGCCACCGGTCCCGCCCGAGCCACCGATTCCGCCCGAGCCACCGATTCCGCCCGAGCCACCGATTCCGC
>JADGRF010000295.1 GCA_017881055.1 Sandaracinaceae bacterium | reverse complement strand
GTGCCCAGAGACAGAATCGAACTGCCGACACGGGGATTTTCAATCCCCTGCTCTACCAACTGAGCTATCTGGGCGGAAACACGTGGCTCGGCGTCGGGCGCCGCGACCGGCTCCAGACTGGTCGCGCAAGATACCGAGGGCGCACAGGGAGTCAAGGTTTACCGCGGTTTGCGCGGCAAAAGGGGGCCTGCGTGGCGTGGACGGCTCGGGGCCGAGCCCGGTTCTGGGGGGAATCTCGCAGGGCGGAGCGGCCGCCAATTGCTCCAATCTTGGAGCGGTACGGGGGGGTTCAGCTAAGCTGCACGGGTAGATGCCAAGCAGCGAAGCGGGACTGGACCACGGCACGGGCGCTTTTCGCCGGTTGCTCGGGGAGTCGGGTGCGAGCGAGCAGACTCGTATCGATGCGCTCGTGGCGTTCTCGCAGCGCAACGTGCTCGCGGCTACGTGGCCTGGGCAGAATCAGGCGATCCGTACGTTGACCAATCGCGAAGGCGAGACGGCGATGCCGCTGTTCACCGGGCTCGATGTGCTCGAGGAGACGGCGACTCGCTTCGGCTGGCGTAACCCCGATGGCTCGCTGCCGATGCGCGAGCTGCCCGCGCGCGAAGCGCTGCGACATGCGCTCGCGCGCGGCGTGCACTTCGTGGTGGTGGACATCGGCTGCGAGCATTCGGTGGAATTCGCGCGCGCGGAGATCGAGCCGCTCCTGCAGCTGGAAACCAAGGGCGCGTTCGCGGGCGCGGGTGAGCCGCAAGCGGCGCTGCTCGATGCGGTGCGACGCTCCAGTCGTCCACCGAACCTCGGCACGAGGGATCTGATGCGCATGCCGATCGCTGCACGCGCGCCCGACATCGACGCGCCGTTCGCCGAGCTGAAGGGTGCCGGTGTACCGGCTCGTCCCGACTCGCGTCCGCTTTCGCAGCCGATGCCCGGGCAACGGCAGGTGCGCGCACGACCGGTGTCGCAGCCACTCGATCCGTCGCTGCTGCGCGACGGCCCCCCGCAGCGCGTGGTGACACAGCCCATGCCCGGGTCGCAACCGATCGCGCAGCAGGATGCGCTGCCCAAGCGACCTGGCTCCGGCCCGCTGCCGGTGACGCGACCGCTTTCCCAACCGATGCCCGGTGCACGGCCGCTTTCACAGCCGCTGATGCCAGCGGTGCGTCCAGGCTCGCAACAGAACTTCGCAGGCGTGCAGCCCTCAGCGGCAGCGCAGCGCGCACAGGTGACCTCGTCGCTGATCGATACGCGTCCGCCGAGCGTGATGCCGCCGCCGCTGGAACGCATTGCTAATGACGCGGCGGCGCAGGCCAGCGAAGAAACCAGCGAAGAACGCGAGAGCGGCGAGCAGACGCGCGAGCTCGCGGCCGGCTCGCTGCCCGATGCGCTGCTGCAGGCGATCTCGGCAGGCTTGCGCAGCTTTCCCGAAGTGGAGTGGGCGTGCGTGCTCACCGACGGCAGCGAGCTGCCAGTCGTGGGTGTTAGGGTCGACCCGTCGTTTTTGAATCGCGTGGCGCAGATCACGGACGCAATCATCGGAACCGGCGAGAAGACGGGACAAGAAGTGCAGGTGCTGCTGCTCAACACGCCCGACCTGGTCAAGAACGCGCACCATCGAGGAAGAGCGTTCTACCCGTGGAAGCGCTGAGCACGGTTCGCCGTCCCGCACACCACGAACGTTTGATCTTGGGACGAATTTGATGCACATCCGGCGGGCATGAGCAGAAGCGCGCTCGGAGAGTTGTTGCCAGAGGTCGTGGCCCCGTTGCCGGGGGCGCGCGGCACGGTCCTGCTCGATCAGCTCGCCGACGCGGAGTGCCCGGCGCTCACGGTTCGCCGTGCGCGACGCAGCGAACGCTCGGGCGCAGCGCAGGACCCGATCGTCTGGTGCGAAGCCCGCGGCAGCAACGTGGTCGATGCCGACGGCAACCGCTTCGTCGATCTGAGCGCAGGCTTCGGCGCCGCCGCAGTCGGTCACGGTCACCCGCGCGTCGTCGCCGCCGTGCAAGCGCAAGCCGAGAAGCTGCTGCACGCGCTCGGCGACCTGCACCCGTCGGACGTGAAGGTGCAGCTGCTCACACGTCTCGCCAAGCTCGCGCCGTTTCCCGAAGCGCGCGTGATGCTGGGCCTGTCCGGCGGCGATGCGGTGGAAGCTGCGCTGAAGACGGCTGCGCTGTACACGGGCAAGCCAGGCGTGATCGCCTTCGAAGGCGGCTATCACGGTCTCGCGCACGGGCCCTTGGCAATCTGCGGCTATCAGAGCGCGTTTCGCGCGCCGTTCGCGGCGCAGCTGAATCCGCACGTCGCGTTCGCGAAGTATCCCGGCGCTGACACGCCGCTGTCAGCTGCACTCGCGCGCGTGGACGAAGCGTTCGCGCGCGTACCCGCAGGCGTTGGCGCGGTGATCGTGGAGCCGTTGCTCGGACGCGGCGGCGTGCTGGTGCCACCGGCCGGCTTCCTAATGGCGCTCGGCGAGCTGTGCCGTGCGCGCGGCGTGCTCTTGATAGCAGACGAGGTCATGACCGGCCTGTATCGCACCGGCGCGCTGTTTCGTTCGGTCGCGAGCGGCGCCGACGCCGATCTGATCTGCCTCGGCAAAGCGCTCGGCGGCGGCATGCCGGTGAGCGCGTGCCTGGGCCGCGCCGAGATCATGCGCGCGTGGGGCGACCCGGATCACGAAGCGCTGCACACGGGCACGTTCTTCGGACATCCGCTCGCGTCAGCTGCAGCGCTTGCCACGCTGGAGGTGCTGGAACGAGAGCAACTCGGCGCGCGTGCGACCGAGACCGGAAACTATCTGCACGCCCAGCTGGACACCCTGCGCGCGCGCCACGCCTGCATCCGCGAGCTGCGCGGCGTCGGCCTCTTGCTCGGCATCGCCCTCGACCACACGCGCCCCGCGTTTGGCCTTGCCGTGATGCGCGGCCTGCTCGAGCGCGGCTACATCGTGGTACCCGCCGGAGCCGACGCCAGCGTCGTCTCACTCACGCCGCCGCTCACCATCACGAAAGCGCAGCTCGATGGCTTCGTCGCAGCCCTCGACGCCACGCTCGGAGAGCTCGCGTGACGGCATCGCTACGTGAACGGATCGCGGCGTTCATCGACCGCACGGCCGACGGCACGCGCGACGACGACGCACGCGACGCCTTGCTGCAGGAGCTGCTGCGCTCGCAAGCCGAGCAGGTGATGAGTTACGCAAAGTTCCTCGCCAGCGAGCCCCGCCGACCAAATGGTCGCCTGCCGGCGCTGCCCACCGACGTGTTCCGCTACGCGCGCGTCTCGTCTTACGACGCCCGCGAAGACGTGCGCGTATTTCAGACCTCCGGCACCACGATCGGGGATCGCGGCTCGCATGCGTTTCGCGATCTCTCGCTGTACGACCGCGCTGCCAAGGCTGCCGCGCGCGCGCTGCTCTTTCCCGATCGCGAGCGCATTCGCCTGATCATGCTCGCACCGCGCGCGACCGAGCTGCCCGACTCCTCGCTCTCCTACATGCTGGCGCGCTTCGGTGAGTGGTTCGGCACGACCGAGAGCGAGCACGTCTTCTGCGACGGTCAGCTGGACACAGAAGCATTGTCGCACGCCCTCGAACGCGCGGAGCGTGACGCGGAGCCAGTTGCGCTCCTCGGCACCTCGTTTGCATTCGTGCACGCCGAAGACGCCTTCACGGACGTACGCTTCTCGCTGCCGCGCGGCAGCCGCATCATGCAGACCGGCGGCTTCAAGGGCCGCTCACGCAGCATCGAGCCAAGCGAGATGTTGCAGCTGTTGGCAGCACGCTACGGCGTCGACCCTACGTTCATCGTGCAGGAGTACGGCATGACCGAGCTGTCATCGCAGCTCTACGAGACCACGCTGCGCGAGGCGGCGCTCGGGCTGCCACCAACACCGCGACGCCTCTGGTTTCCAAGCTGGGTACGCGCCGAGCCGATCGATCCCGACACGCTGCAGCCGGTGGCGCCCGGCGGGACGGGCCTGCTGCGCATCGACGACCTCGCGAACGTCGACAGCGTCTGCGCGATCCAGACCAGCGACCTCGCGCGACGCGAAGGCGACGGCATCGTCGTGCTCGGACGCGCCACGGGTGCCGTGCTGCGCGGCTGCTCGATCGCCGTCGACGAATGGCGAGGCCGGGCGTGAGCTCCCGCGAGATCGCGTCCGCGAGCGACGTGCGCAAGGCAGCCGAGCGCTTGTCGTGCGTAACGCCGAGCCTGCGCGAGCTCGGGGATGCCCGCGTGGTGCAGGCTCTGAGCGCAGCTGCAACGAAGCTCGCCGACCCGAGCGACCCGCTCGGTCGCACATTGCGCGACGAGGCTCGCGTTGCCAGCGGCCTCTCGCCCGAGATGGTCGAGTGGTGCCTAACCACCACACTCTCGACGGTGACGCCCACCGCGCTGCTCAGCGTGCTCGAACAAGCCCAGGGCAAGCCTCCGGCCGGCACCTGCGCCGTCGTGCTCGCAGGCAACGTGTTCACGGCAGCGCTGCGCGCCATCTACCTGCCCTTGGTCGCGGGCGCGCCGGTGATCGCCAAAGCAGCCACCGGCGACGACGTGCTCGCGCACCACGTGCAGCTCGCGCTGGCGGCGACCGACCCCGAGGTCGCGCGCAGCTACGAGCTCGTCCGTTTCGCGCGCGAGGACGACCTCGCCATGCGCGCGCTGCTCGATCACGCGAACGTAGTCTCGATCTACGGCGACGACGCCAGCGTCGAGCAGATCAGCGCGCGCGCTCGCGCCGGCACCACGATCATCCCACACGGTCACGGCCTGTCCGCGCTCTACTTCCCCAAGGAAGGCCTCGAGACCGAGTCGTCTGCCCGCGATCTCGCGCGCCGCGTCGCGCTCGACATCGCAGCCTACGATCAGCACGGCTGTCTCTCGCCGCACTTCGTCGTGATCGAGCGCGGCGGCCGCATCGACGCGCGCCGTTTCGCGCAGCTATTGGCTACAGACGCGCTGCCCATGATCGAAGCGCTCCTGCCGCGCGGTCCCCTGCATGCACACGAGAAGGCCGCCTGCCTGCAGTGGCGCGCCGCAGCCAGCGCACGCGGCGAGCTGTTCGCCAACCCGCACAGCGCCGTCAGCTACGAAGGCCCACTCTCGCTACGCGAAAACCCAGGCGCCCGACACATCGCCATCCACGACTGCGCCAACGACGCCGAGCTACTCGCCAGCCTCACCCCGTACGGCACGCACCTAAAATCTCTAGGCATCGCCGGCCCCCGCGAAATCCGCGAGCGCATCACCACGCTGTTCGCCGCAAGCCCGCGCCCGCCCCGCATCTGCCGCCCCGGCGAAATGCAAACCCCCGCATTCACCGTTCCAGCTGACGGCCTCCCCGCCCTACACGGCCTAATTTGCGAGCAATAGGTTTGAGGCGCGCCTCAAACACTCAAACGCCGATGAACAGGCGATGCCCGAAGTTCCGTTCCAAGTTGGAATCGAAGATCTTCGTTGCAGCCAGATCGATGTCGTACTCGACGCGCTTGAAGTCGAACACTTTGCTGTCGGTGTCGTAGACGGTGTAGCTCGCGCGGTTGTCGTAGTCGCGCGGCTGGCCGACCGAACCGACGCTCACGATGTACTTGTAGCCGTCCTGAACCTTGAAGCTCTTGGCGGGCAGCTCGCGCACTTCGCCGGCCTTGAGCGCGAACACCTTGCACAGGTGGCTGTGGCCGATCAGCGTGATGTCGCCGAGCTGGTCGAGGATCGGCAGGCACTCGCGCGCTTGCTCGGGCGCGAAGATGTACTCGAACTCCTCGATGCGCACCGGCGAGCCGTGACACAACAGCACGCCCAGGTGCGCGAGGCGATGCTTGTACGGCAGCGTCTTCAGCCACGCCATGTTCTCGGACGTCAGGCTCTGCGCGTGCTGGTCGAGCGCTTGGCGCGCGGCCTCGTAATAATACGAGTAGTCCATGCGGCCTGCGACAGCTGCATCGTGATTGCCGAGGATGGTGATCTCCGCGAGCTTGCGCACGATGTTCGCGCACTCGTTCGGGTTCGCGCCGTAGCCGACGACATCGCCCAAGCAGTAATACTTGTCGATGCGCTCTTTCTTGTACGCCTCCACGACGGCGTTCATCGCCTCGAGGTTCGCGTGCACGTCACTGAAAATGGCCAGGCGCATTAGGAGGAAGGTATAGGGTTCGCCGCAATCCCTGTCCATCCCGCGCGGTAGCGCGACATCGCCCAGGACCGTCTCTTAGATATCGGCTTTCGGCGCTTCTGCAAAGAAGAGTTGCGAAAGGCGTGCAGCAGGATCGGGGTCGCTGAGCGTGCGCTGTTCACGCACGGCGAGGTCTTCCCACTCCATGCGGGACCGACGAGCCATCGCCCGTCGGGCGGCTTGGGCGATATCGGGGTCGGGATCGTTTTCCATCTTTTCCACGTCTTTGGAGCAGCCGTGGTTCGCCAGGTGCCCCAGGACGGCGGAGAAGCGCTCCGGGTGGCTCGAGCCCGGAATGCTGCGGGCGACCGCACGCAGCGCGCCCATGCCGAAGTCACCGAACGCGCGCGCCAACTCGGTCCACGCGGGCGTCTGTTCCTGCTCCAGCTGTTTGAGCAAGGGCGCGAGCGCGCGGCGCAGCCGCAATCGGCCGAGACCCAACGCGGCACACTGCCGCACATGCTCATGCGACGAGCCCAAGGCGTTGATCAAGTCGTCACCGACCGCTTCGCCGAACGAGACGAGGTGCGCCACGGCAATCGCCGTCTCGGGCGGGTCGAACGTCGCGACCTCTGCGAAGATCGTGTCGATCGCCGACGGATGGCCGCGCGTGCATAGCTCGCGGATGGCTTCGATGCGCTCACCTCCCGGCTGCGCCAGCAGCGCCTTGAGCTCGTGCGTCGTGAGGCTTTCGAGCGCTCGTTCCGAGCCGAGCAGCGTGCCGCCGTCGGCTGCAGCGGCGCCTTCCGCCAGCGCGCGCAGCTCGGGCTCCACAGCCAGCTCGAGCCGCTCGGCATGAAGGAACAGCGCATCCCAGTTGTGGCGGGTGGCTTCGGCGCCGAGATCGTTCTCACCTTGCTCCACGCGCTGCCGAAATGCCTGCAGCTGATCGCGTAGCAACGTGTGCTCGTCAGCGACCACTGCGTGCTCGACCGCAAGCTTCGCGAGCTCGCTCGGCAGCGCAATACCAAACACGATGGCAGCGCGCACCACGCGCCGCAGGCTCGCGTCGATCACGTGGCGCGGCACGCTGTAGATCAGCGTGGCCTGCGCCAGCTTGTCTGGACGCAGCCACGACGACAGCTGATCGACGGCCGCTTGCACCGCGACGGTGCTGGGTGTCTCGCGCCGCGCGGGGCCGAACGGCAAGTCGTCGTTCCAGAGCGGCGGCGGCGAGTGCAGCACGCGCACCAGCGCATCCGCGGGGCTGGGGCCACCGTGATGGTCGTGCGGCAAGGCGTCGATCTTGTCGCAGATCGCCTGCGCCACGCCCTCGCGTAAGGTGGAAACCGTCACCGTCTGGGTGAACAACCCGTCGACGTGCAGCGCCACGCGCGCGCGAAACGAGCGCGACAGGTGCTCGATCACGCGCATGTCGGCTTCGGCTCGGCCGTCGAGAGCGAGCCGAATCGCGTACGGATCTTCGTCGTTCTGATCGACGAGCGAGAGCACCACCACGGGATAGCCGTCAGTTTCGGCATATTGGAGCATCAGCTCGGCGCCACGGCGAAACACGATCTGGTGCTCTTGATCGAGCTGCACGAACAGCCACAGCTCGTCGTCCGCCAGCTTGAGCGCCATCTGACCGGGACGCTGCGCCTCGAAGTACGCGGGCGCCTCGACCTCCGGCTCGGGCGCCGGCTCGGCGAGATGATCCTCGTCGCTCGTGACCGCTTCGCGTGGAATAGCCTCCGCCAGGTGGCCTGGCAACGGCGGCGGCTCGCTCGGACGCGCAACCACGGTCGGCGCGTCGTCAAAGCGGCGCGTGGTGAGCGGCGGCGGAGTCGCGTGCGGGCGATGCGGCAAGGGCGGAGGCCCCCCGCTCGGGCGCGTGCGCGGACGCAGCGGCGGCGGCACCGAGCGATGCGTACTAGTGCCGGTCCCACCCGCCGCGACTTGTTCCGAATCGCTGACCAGGGCGGCATTCGCGGCCAGCTCGCGCGTGAAATTCGCGACCACGGTCGCGTCATTCTGCTGCGAGCTGCCTGAGACCTGCTGCCAGCCACCGCCGCTACGCAGCTCGCGCGCGCTCGCACGTTCGTTCAGCTCGGCCTCGCGGATCTCCAGATCCACGCGCGCGGTTTCCAGCTGCTCTTCGCGACGCAGCAGCGTGCCTTCGCGCGCGGTGAAGCCTTCCGCCATGCGAATCAGGCTGCGCTCTTGCTCGGCCAGCTCACGCTCACGCTGCAGGAGCAGCTGCTCGCGCTCGGGCGGAATGCTCTGCGCGATCACGATGGTTTGGGAGCGCGCACTGTCCGTGTCGGTCTCGAGAAAGCGGGTGAGCGCCGCGATGCCGAGCACGGTCATGCTGTCTTTCACGTACGCCGGCACGGCGTGGCGCGTATCGCCGGCGATCTCGCCCATCAGCTTGGACCACTCTTTGAGCTCGACGTGCGCGAGCTGCGGGGGGATCACCAGCGCGAATTTCAGCGCGTCGGGGTCGTGGTACACGAACGGCACCGCCAGCTCACGGCCGTCGTCGAGCCTGTGCAAGAGCCCCGCGAGCACACGCGCGCGCAGCTCGGGATGCGTGCGCACGTTCACGGCGCGACACACGGCGATCGAGCGCAAGGAACCGTCGGGCTCGACCAAGTGCACGCTCTCGTAGCGCGTTTGACCTGGCAGACCTTCGTACGGCGCGACATGCTCGCGCGCGGCGTCGTCGGCCGCGGGAATCGCGTCGTGGGAGGTCGCCGAGCCGCGTGGTTCGCGTGATTCCATTGCCGGTGTTTCGCTCGACGGTGTACCCCGTGGGCCGCCCAGCTCTTGCATGATAACGAAATTCCTGCTCAAACGCGCCACACGCAAGCACGAGGCACTAAACGGATGAACGGCTCAGACCCGCCCCCGCCGCTCTCGCCACTGGCTCCTGCGTCGCCCCCGCCCTCGGTCGTCGACGACCTCGCCGCGAGCTGCGTGAAATACGTGAAGGACGCCCTGGGCCTCGAGCTGGACTACGCGCCCGAGACGCTGCCCATCCTCGACCACTACGTGCGCGGCAAGGCCGCCACAGCCTCCGACTCGATCCGCGAGCTGCTGACGCCGACCCTCGGTGCCTACTTTGGTGAGGTCGTGCGCCGCCACGCCCCGGGCTCGCGCTGGCACGCGCCCGACGCCGCGTACGCCGACTACCGCATCGAATTCGACCCGTTCTTCCTGTGCTTCAACCCCCTGGGCGTCGCCGCGGAAGTCCTGGTCGGCGACGACGTCGAAGGCTACGGCACCCATTTTCAGATCCTGGACGACGCCCGGCCCGTGATCGAAGACGCGCTCGCCCACAGCCTGTCGGTATCCGTGGACGACTACTACTCGTTCTCGGTTCGCTACGAGACGCTCGAGCTGGTGATCTCGGTGCTGCTCGAGATCGAGCGGGTCAGCCGCGACACGCCGCGCCGCTTTGGCCCCGACGTGTACCGCGCCGCAGCCGGCGAGCTCGTCGGCAAAGGTTCGAGCTGAACCGTTCCAGCTAACGTTGCTAACGCGACTCACGTGACGACGCGTGTGCGAGCGGCGACACCAGCGGCGTGGCGCGCCCGAAGCGCAGGTTGCCTGGGATGTGCACGAGCGTCGGGTTCATCAGTGGCTGGCCGAGCGGGCGCGACGCCACCACACGATAAAAGCCCGGCGTGAAGCCCGCGAAGCGAACGCGCGCATGCGGGCGCACCCAACCGATGGGCACGCCGGAAACCACCACTATGGCGCGCGCGGGGGTGAGATTCTCGACCTCGAGGCTCGCACCTTCCGCACCGATCGGCACTTCCACCACGCGCTTGTCGGGACGCACGCGCTCGGGCACGAGGCGCGCGAGATCCGCCGGATCGAGCATGGGCCGCCCGAACGAGAACGAGACGGGCTCTGGCGGCTGACCCGCATCTGCGCGCAGCTTGCCGCGCGGCAAATTGAGTGGAACGATCGCGGTCAGCTCGGCCGACCACAGCCCAAAGCGAAACCCGAGCGGCAGCGCGCCGTTCGCGCAGCGAGGCAGGAGATCGTCGCGATCCTGCTGCGTCCACTCGGCCAAGAGCGCGCACAAGAGCTCGCCCGGTCCCACGCGATCGTGCGAACCCTTGTCGTCGGGATCGCGGCGCACATGCATCACGGCCTTCGCGCGACCGGTCTCCGCGCCTTGAAACCAGCCCGCAAGCTGGCCCGGCGGCAACGGCCGGCCACCGATTCCGTCGAACAGATACACGCCCGGCACATCTGCGCGCAGCCGAACTTCGGTGCCCTCTTCCAGCGGCCAGCCCGGCCCGAGAAAGCGGGCACGCAAGCGCTCCATGGCGACATCCACGTGCAGCTCGCCGGCGGGTGCGAGCAGCGCCGGCCGACGTCCGTGCAGGCCCGCCGCCGCCACGATGAACGAGACGCGATACACGAGGTGACGAACGGGCACGGTGTCGCTCCCCTCGAACGCGTGATCGGCCATGGTCGCCGGCACGATCGTAGCTGGCGTGTTGGCAGCGGCCGCCGCTGACGGCTGCAAGCCGGGCGCCGCCTTCACGGGCACCGCCTGCCCCACGTGCGCGGCCCAGTCGACCTCACTGGGGGCGACGCCGGCATCGCCCTTGGCTTCGCGCGAAAGTTCTTCGCGGCTGGCACGATCATTCGCGCCGGAAGCGCAGCCCAGCGCACAGCCGAGCGCGCACGCCACGAGCGCGACCGCCCAGCGGCAAACGACGGCGCGTGAACGAGAACGCTTGCAGCTCATGGCGGCAGACGCGGGCGCGCGCGCGATCAACCGAGCGCGTCGCGCAATGCGGCGAGCGCCGGATCCGACGCGAGCGCGCTGCGCAGCACCGAGAGCAGGTCTGCGCGCTCGCTCGGGCTCAAGCTGCGCTCGAGGCTCTGGGTCGCGCGTTCGACCAACCGGTCCACCGCTTGCTCCGGGCTGAGAGCTCCGGCCTCCAGCTCGCGCGCCAGCGTGCTGATGGCGTCGGCGCGGCCGGTTGCAGCAGTGCCTTGGGTGCCTTGGGCGCCTTGGGCGCCCTGCGCCGCATTCGCCTGCCCGAGCGCCTGGGTAAAGCTGCTCGGGGCCGCCTTTTCGGGGCCCGCGACGCCGGACGAGCTGCCCGGCACGCTGCCCGAGATCGCGCGCGACGCGTCGGAGGGCAGGTCGGTCGCTGTGGGCCCGGTGAAATTTGGCGGTTTAATCGCTGTCATGATCGAGCTCCGCCCGAGAGCCGAAGGCTGCTCGGGGTATACCCGCGCGAGCGCCGCGGGCTGCTCGGGGGAGATTTGGCGAGTCTAGCCCTGCATCCCGCATGGGCAAAGTCCGAAACCCGCAGAAAATGCGGCCCAAGCTTGGTCATCTAAAGAGTCATCGACCGCTGGAAGGAGCAGTTGTGTGCTTGACGGTCCGAAAGGTGAATCCCTATGTTTGTAAAGTTCGGTTAAGAACGTGGACGACCATTCCAAACATGACGGCCAGAACGGGGAGGACGCCGACTGCGGTGCAGCCTCGGACGATCCGAGCTGCTTGAGCACGGGCGACATGGCACGCCTCAGCAACACCACGCTGCGCACCGTCCGTTTTTACGAGGCCGAAGGCCTGATCTCGTCCATGGCCCGCGAAGGCGGTTGCCACCGCAAGTTCGCGCACTCCGAGCTGAAGAAGCTTCAGATCATCGCCGACCTGCGCGAGGCGGGCTTGTCGCTGCAGGAGATCAAGGCGCTGGCCGGGCTCAAGCGCCGTTGCGTTTCGCCAACGGCGGCGGCGCAGGCCATGTCGCAGGCGCTGGCGCGCCGCATCGAAGATTTGAAAGCTCGCATCGACACGCTGGCGCGGGTCAAAGACGAGCTCATGTCCACCGTCGCCACGATCCAGCGTTGCCACGGTTGCCAAGAACCCGAGTTTCCCTCGGCGTGCGCGGGTTGCGACGTGACGAATCAGCCGGAGTCGTCGCGCGCGACCGAGCTGCTGTGGAAAAACTGAGCGCACGCGCGCGGGCTCGCGTGAAAGCTGCGGCGGCGACGCCGCTTGCAACCAGCGAACGTGGCGGCCCGCTTGCGGACGTGGCGGCAGCGGCCAAGCACATCGAAGGCTTCCTGCGCGCGCTCGGGCACCCGGTCGACAGCGATCCCGAGCTCGCCCACACCGGCGAGCTGGTAGCCAGCGCGTTTCATCACGAGCTGCTGCGCGGCTACCGCATGGATCCGGCCGCCATCCTCGCCAACACCATTGCAGCTGACGGTGGCGACCTGGTGGTGGTGCGCGACATCGACGTGACCTGCATCTGCCCGCATCACCTGCTGCCCGCGAGCGGTGTGCTGCACATAGGCTACGTGCCCGACGGCAAGATCGTCGGGCTCGGCGCGATCGCACGGCTCGCGGAGTGCTTCACGCGCAGGCTCATCCTTCAGGAGACGCTGTGCGAGAACGTGGCGGACGCGCTCGTGACGCACCTCGGTGCGCGCGGTGCTGCATGCGTCGCCAGGCTCGCGCCCGCGTGTCTCACGGCGCGCGTCGAACGGCCCGCACACGCCAAGGCCGTCACCTCCGCGACAGCCGGCGTGCTGCGCAGCGACCCTAGCCTACGCGGCGAGTTCTTCGCCTTGATCGGAGCGGCCGAAGCGGAGCGGACACGATGAGCGCCTACCAGAGCGATCGCCGCTTCGAAGCGCTGCCGGTGTTTCCGCTGCCGAAGCTCGTGTTGTTCCCCGGAACCGCGTTGCCGTTGCACGTCTTCGAGGCGCGCTACCGCGACATGATGGCCGACTGCCTGAGTCGCGGCACGCCGTTGATCGCCGTGGCACAGCTCAAACCCGGCTGGGAGCCAAGCTACGAAGGACGGCCCGCCATCTATGACGTCGCAGGCGT
>JADGRF010000048.1 GCA_017881055.1 Sandaracinaceae bacterium | reverse complement strand
GATGGCCTCCACGACGTGCGCAGCTTGCTGGCCGTGGCGCGCGCCGGTTCGCTCCGACAGCGGCGCGCTGCGATCCGCCGCGTCGGCGAGTTGCTGGTGCAGGACGTCGACATGACGGCGGCGCTGCGCAAACGCGCGATCGACACGCTGATCGAGCTCGGCACCGGGCCGCTCGCGTACGAGGCAACGCGGGTGCTCGCGAGTCTGTCCGGTTCCGAAGGTCGCAGCGCGCGAGCCGAGCACAAGACGTGGACCGAGCTGGTAGCGCGCGTGAGCGCACGCATCGTCGCGTTCTGGGACGGTCAGGAGCACGAAGAGCCGATCGGCGCGCTCGCGGGCGAGGAGCGCGCGCTCTTGTTCTCGAAGGCGCGCGACTTGCCAGAGCTCGTGGTTCGCCACGTCTCGGCAGTCCTCGAAGACAGCGCGGGCCAGCCGGACCAGACACTGCTTCGCGCGTTCGTGCGGGCGATCGAGCACGCGGGCGATGCGCGTCTGCTGCCGGCACTGCGCTGCGTCATCGAAGCTCACGAGACGGATCTGATTGCATCCGCGGCGCGCTGTCTCGCGAGCAGCGACGACCCGCGTGCCCACGTGCTGCTCAAGAGCGCGTACGACCGAGCGGTGCGCGCCGAAGAGCGCCTGGCGTTGGCTGGTGCGCTCGGTGCAGTCGGCGATGCGCGCGGCCAGCGCTACGCGCGTGAGGTGCTCGCGGGTGACGACACTGCGCTGATTCCCGCGGCCATCTGCGCCCTGGCGGACCTCGGCTCGACCGACGACGTGCAGCGGCTGTGCGAGCTGCTCGACTCCGCCAGCGAACCGGTAGTGCGCGCCGCGGTGACGACCTTGGGGCGCATCGCGGACAGTCGTGCGCTCGTGCCGCTGGCACGCCTGCGCGAGCGCACGCAGCGCTCGTCCTCGCGCGCAGAAATCGAAGAAGCGGAATCTGCGATCCACGCACGTATGGAGCTACTCGGCGAAGAGGCCGCACCTGGAGCCGCGGCCAGCGTCACCTGGGACACGACGAAGACTGCCGCGCTGGCGCGCAGCAAGGACCCCGCACTGGTTAGGGCACGCGTGTTCGTGCATCTCGTGCTCGCGTATTTCTGGCAGACCGTGGGCGCGCACACCCGCGCCATCGCACGCTTCGAAGCTTCCGCCACGCTGCGTAGCGGTGCCGTGGAACCCGTGCTCGCCGTCGCCATGCTGCGCAGTCGCCGCGGCGAAACGGCGCAGGCGCTCTCGGCGTTTCGCCGCGCGGTGCAGATCGATCGGGCGTACATCGAGGCACACCGCTTCGCGATCGCGGCCATGGCTCAGGCATTTCTGCGCAGGGCAGAAGCGATGGAGCGCGAAGGACGGGTCGAGATCGCGCGTGGACTGACCGAGGAGATCCTCGCCTTCGATCTGCGGCGTGCTTCCGACCGCGTACGGTTCGCGTTGCGTGAGCGCAGCGAAGCGCGCGCCGCGAAGGGCAGCTGACATGGACGAGCTCCGTCGCGCAGCGAAGGCAGCCCTCGCGGAGCTCGCGCAAACCGTGAAGGCACCTGCAGAGCCCGCCGAGATCCAGCGCGTGAGCTTCGAGGTGGGGCTCGACGCCGACACCGAGATCGTCTCGATTCGTCTCAAAAAAGGCGCAATTCAAGCAGTCTGCTCGTGCGGGCAGAGCGTCTGCGTTCACCTGCAGCAGGCGCTGCGCTTCGCCGCCGGGGACGAACCGCGACCCTCACCGAGCCCCCGTTCGCTCACAGCGGGACCCGGGCAACGCAGCGCCGTCCCGGAACCGCGCGAGCAAGAGGCTTCGGAGCCCACCACGTTCGACGGCGCAGCGCTCGCCGAAGCGCTCGAAGAGCTCACGCTCGCCATCGTGCGCACCGGAATCGCGTCGCGCAGCGGCGTCTCGGTGAAGGACACCATCGAGCGACTCGTGCGCCTGGGGCCGCGCCCTGCGCCGCTCGGGTTTTGTCGCTTCATCGGTCGCTTGGAAACCGCGCTCGACGCGCGAGATCTGGACGAGTGCGCAAAGTTGCTGGGCGCAGCGGGCCAGTGGGCGGACGACTTGCGCAGCCCGAAGCGTGACGAGCTGGCGGACGCGCGCCGTTGCACGTGGCTGGGCGCCGAGACGCAGCAGCTGCAACGCGTCAGCAACCGTACGCTGATCGAGGTGGCGCGCGAGGTGGTCAACGGGATCGAGCGCGGGCAGATCGAGCGCCGCTACTTGATCGATCGCGATACCGGCGAAACGCTGCGCGAGGAGCGCGTGCGGGGCAGCGACGGCGCCTCGATCGGGCCGTGTCCGCGCATGATCGAGGTGAGCTTCGGCGAGCTCGACCCGCATGGCACGCCCCGGCGAGCGCGCCTCTTGCAGTACACGGTCGGGATCGAGCTCGACCGGCCGACCTGGAGCACGATCGAAAGCTGGGCGGAGCGCGACTTCGGGAAGGTGATCGAGCGCTACCGCTCCGATGTCGCCCAATTTGCCGGCCTGCATGAGCCGTTCGCGATAGTCGCGCCTGCTGCGATCTCGCGCGATGCAGCGCCCGCCTTGGTCGACGAGCACGGCCGTATGATCGGCTTGTCCGCGCCCGACGATGGGGGTGTGCTGCGTCGCATCGAGGAGCTGACCGAACAGGCACCAGCCGCGTTCGTGGCCGGCCGATTGCTCGATAGTCGCGGCAGTCTCGTGCTACGGCCGCTCGCTCTGGGTATCCTGGACGGCGAACAGCTACGTCACGAGCGGCTTTGAGCCGGGAGGCCACGCAGCACATGTCGCTGGATCGCAAGCTGGAAGAAACCCGGGCCACCATCGAACGCGGTGGCGCCGCGAAGTACCACGCGAAGAACACGCAGGACGGCAAGCTGTTCGCGCGCGAGCGGATCGCACGCCTGTGCGACGCCGACAGCTTCGTCGAAGACGCGCTGCTCGCAAACGTCGTCGCGGACGACTTGCCCGCCGATGGGGTGATCACCGGCACAGGGCGGATCGCAGGCCGGGTGGTCGCCGTGATGGCGAACGACTCGACCGTGAAGGCCGGCTCGTGGGGACGGCGCACGGTCGAGAAGATCCTACGCATCCAAGAGCTGGCGCAGAAGCTCTCGTGCCCGTTGTTCTACTTGGTCGATTCCGCGGGCGCGCGCATCACCGATCAGATCGAGATGTTCCCGGGCCGTCGTGGCGCAGGGCGCATCTTCTACAACCAAGTGCAGATGAGCGGGCGCCTGCCGCAGATCTGTGTGTTGTTCGGCCCATCCGCCGCGGGCGGTGCCTACATCCCCGCGTTCTGCGATCTCGTGGTGATGGTCGAGGGCAATGCCTCCATGTACCTGGGCTCGCCGCGCATGGCTGAGATGGTGATCGGAGAAAAGGTCACGCTCGAAGAGATGGGCGGCGCGCACATGCACTGCAGCGTGTCCGGCTGCGGCGATCTGCTCGCTCAGACCGAAGACGAAGCCATCCAGCTGGCTCAACGCTACTTCAGCTACCTGCCGGGCAACGCCAGCGGCTTGCCGCCGTCAGCTGGAGCGTGCGAGCCCGCTCGCTCCGGCAAGACGCTCGAGGAGATCATCCCCGGCGACGAGACCAAGCAGTTCGACATGCTCGCGGTCGTGCATGAGCTGGTCGACGAAGGCAGCTTCTTCGAGATCAAGCCGCGCTTCGCACGTGAGCTGGTCACCGGCTTCGCACGTATCGCGGGGCGCACCGTGGGCATCGTCGCCAATCAACCGAAGTGGCTCGGCGGCGTGCTGTTCGTCGACAGCGCGGACAAGGCCGCACGCTTCATCGGCCTGTGCGACAGCTTCAACGTGCCGCTGTTGTTCCTTGCCGACGTGCCAGGCTTCATGATCGGCACGAAGGTCGAGCGTCAGGGCATCATTCGTGCCGGCGCCAAGATGATCGCCGCGGTGAGCGAGGCCAGCGTGCCGAAGCTGAGCGTGGTCGTGCGCAAGGCCTACGGAGCAGGCCTGTACGCCATGTGCGGGCCGGCGTTCGAGCCCGATGCGTGCATCGCGCTGCCGCAGGCTTCGATCGCCGTGATGGGTCCCGATGCGGCCGTGAACGCGGTCTACTACAACAAGATCCAGGAGAAACCGGAAGGCGACGAGCGCAAGCGCTATGTCGAAGAGCTGCGTTCCGAGTACCGCGAGGCGATCGACATCTACAAGCTCGCCAGCGACCTGGTGATCGACGCCGTGATCCCGAGCAACCAGCTGCGCGCCGAGATCGACAAGCGCTTCTCGCGCACGCAAGCGATCCCGAGCGCGCATGCGAAGAAGCACATCGTGCATCCGATGTGATCAGTCCGACGCGACCCAGGGCAGCAGGCGCTTGCCCTCGCAGTAGCCGTTGCGCTGGTACGCGACCGTGAGGCTCTGTTCGCGCAGGTAATGCAGCAGCTCGACACGCGCAGCGAGCAGCACAGGCTCGCGCGCGATGTGCACATTGGCAGCGTAGGCCGCGCGAGCCAGCTCGGGCTCCACCGTTCCGATCGCCCGAAGCCGTGCCACCTTGCTTTCGGGCTCGGTGAGCCGCAGTGCACACGCTTCCGCGCTCTCGACCGCGCACGTCACTAGCGGCAGCGCCGTCAGCCACGGCACATCCTGTGCGACCTTCGGCGCGACGCTCAGGATGAGCTGAACGTTGGCGGAGAGGCCCGCCAGACATGCCAAAAGCGCATCGCCGACCACGCCGTCGGCCGACAGCCGCACCACGAGCGGAGAGCTCGGTTGGTAGCGAAGCAGGTTCAGCTCGCCGAGCACGCGGCTCGGGTCGTGTGCCTTCGCGAAGTAGCTGCGCATCGCGTGCTGATAGACGCACGCCGCCGTTGCGAGCCGGCGATGGTCAGCTGCATCGACGCAGCGCTTGAGATACGCGAGGAACGTCGCTGCGTTCGGGTGGGGCGGATCGAGCTCGGAGGATAGGGTGCCATCTTCGATCCGGCAGAGCTGGAGCAGGTAGTTCGGGCCGCCCGCTTTCGCACCGGGACCGAAGCTGGAACCCTTGTGCCCCCCGAAGGGTTGCCGCTGCACGATGGCGCCTGTGATCCCGCGATTCACGTACAGATTGCCCGCAACCACGTGCTCGGCCCAACGCAGCTGCTCGCGCTCGTCCAGCGAGCATAGGCCTGAGGTGAGGCCGTAGGGCGTTGCATTCACCAGCGCGATCGCGTGCTCGAGATCCCGCGCGCGCATGACACCGAGCACGGGTCCGAACAGCTCGGTCATGTGCGTGAAGCTAGCTGCGTCAACACCGAGCTTGATGCCGGGGCCGAGGAGGCGTGGGTTGTCCGGGTGTGCGCTCGGCTGCACCAACCAACTCTCTCCCGGCTCGAGCGTGGTCAGCGCGCGTGCGAGAGCAGCCGTGGGCGGCCGGATCAGCGGTGTCACCACGGACCGCAGATCCCACGCCGAGCCCACGGGCAAACTTGCCGCCGCATCCTCCAGCGTGCGCATGAACGTGGCGTCGTCGTAGACCTCCGCCTCGCAGATCAGAAGACTCGCCGCGCTGCATTTCTGCCCGGCGTGTCCGAACGCGGACTGCAGCACGTCTTTGATCGCTTGATCGCGATCCGCCGCCGCGGTCACGACGATGGCGTTCTTGCCGCCGGTTTCCGCGAGCAAGTCGACACCGGGCCGCAGCGTCTGGAACAGGCGCGCCGTGGCCGTGGCTCCGGTCAGGACGATGGTGCTCACGCGCTCGTCTCGAACCAAGCGCGAGGCAACTTCATCCTCGCACAGCAAAAGCTGCAAGATCTCCAACGGCACGCCCGCGTTCCAGCAGACATCGGCAAGCCGCTCCCCGACGAGCACGGTCTCGGTTGCGGGCTTGAGTAGGACCGCGTTACCCGTGACCAGCGCCGCGAACACGCCGCCGGCGGGGATCGCGAGTGGGAAGTTCCACGGCGGCGTCACCAAGACCACGCCTTTGGGCGAGAGCCGCAGCTCGCTGCGCCCCGTGTGCTCGGGGTACGAACGCGCGTAGTACTCCGCGAAGTCGATCGCCTCGGAGATCTCGACGTCGGCCTGGTCGACGCGTTTGCCAGCGTCCAGCACCATCGTACCGATCAACTCACCGCGGTGCGCTCGCAGCCCTGCCGCGATCGCCCGCAACCAGCCGACGCGCTCCTGCCAAGGCGTGTCGGCGCACGTGCGCGCCGCGCGCTGCGCTGTGACGAGCGCGACTTCGAGCTCCTCCGGAGTTGCCTGCGCGAAGCGATAGGGCACGAGGCCAGGACGGGAAGGGTCGAAGCCCTCGGCGTGGTGCGGACCGAAGCGTCGAACACCGCCAATCTGCAGCGGCACCTCGAAGCTCGGCCGCTCGTGCACGCTGGCCAGACACTGCCGCAGCCAATCCCGATTCCGAGCGAGCGCAAAATCCGTATCCGCTTCGTTCGCGAACACGTCAGCGCGTACGTCGCGTTCCTCGACGCGGCGATCCTGCGCGCGTAGGGGCTCAGTCGAGACTGTCGTCGACAGATCCAACGCACGCTCGAACCGTGCTTGTTCCTCGTGAAAGCTCGCGCTCGCGCGCTGCATACCGAAGCTGTTGCGCAAAAAATTCTCTTCGGCCGTGTTCTCGTCCAACCGCCGTAGCAGATACGCGATCGCCGTTTGCATCGATGCGTCGTCGACCACGGGGCAATACAGAAGCACGTCGTCGACGAGCGCACCCAGTACACGCCGCAACGGATCTGCCATGCCCTCCAGCAGCTCGAAGCCCACGTGCGCGCCGACGCCTCGGCTCTCACGCAGCAATAAGCCGTACGCCACATCGAACAGGTTGTGGCTCGCGATGCCAAGCTGCACGACGCTGGCGTGCTCGGGGCGCGTGGCATGCTCGACCATGCGCTTGTAGCTCGCGTCGACCTCGAGCTTGCTACCGTAGATCGGCAGCGCCCAACCCCGGGCCGCCGACTCGATCCGTTCGGCCGCGAGGTTCGCGCCTTTGACGATGCGCAGCCGCACCGGCGCTCCGCCACGCGCAACCCGCTGCGCCGCCCAGCGCGTGAGCTCCTCTTGCAAGGAAGACGAGTCGGGCAGATACGCTTGCAGCACGATGCACGCGCGCAAGGGCAAGAGCTCGGGCTCGTCGAGCACACCCGTGAACAGCTCGAACGTGAGCTGGAGATCCCGGTACGCCTCCATGTCCATGCTCACGAGCTTCGCGACACGACTGCCGTCCGCCCGCAGATACTGGTGGTCGAGCGCGGCTCGATACACCGAACGCAGACGCGGACGCAGCTCTTCGAGCGTCTGCGCGTACGGCACGAGATCCACCCGGCTCGCGATCGACGACAGCTTGATCGAGATCGCTTCGACATCCGGTCGCGCCAGGAGCCCTAAGTACTGGTGCAGCTTGTGGCTTGCTTCGCGCTCGCCGAGCACCGCCTCGCCGAGCTGATTCAGATTTACATGCACGCCCGCGTCGCGGCGCAGTGCGAGGTGCTTGCCAAGCGCGGACGGCTCGGACGAAAACACCACACCCTTGGTCTGCTCGCGAAGCTCGCGAAGCACGCCGCGCGCCGCGGGCTCCGGCAGGAACGGCCCAGCCCGCAACAAGAGTTGCAGCTGCGCTCGCGCGACGATGGGCAGGTACTGCGGAATACCAATCGCGCGCAGCAAGTAGCGAGCTTGGTCGACCACGCGTTCTGACGCAGCGCTGCGGTACACGCGATCCGTAAGCAGCGTCGTGAACACCTGCCCATCCCGATCCATCATCAGGCGTGCGAGTAGGGCAGCGTGCTTACGCTCGACCGCCGTCTTCTCGTGCTCCACCGCTTCGAGCAACGAGCCCGCGAGCGACACGGTCTGTGTCTTCAGCTCGGCCGGCGACAAGGTTCGACCGCGTGCGTCGTCGAGTAAGCGCCTGGCGTGGTCCACGAACACACGCGCTCCGCGACTCACGCTCGCTGCTCGCGTCGCTTTCGCAGGCACACCTCAACATACCACGCACCCGCCCCGCGCTTGACCCCGAAAAAACCAACGTGCATCTTTCTGCGTGAACGGACCACGCGCACAACGTGTGCATCTTCGTGATCCGTGACGCGCACTCAGTATGGACTTCGAGCTATCCGAAACCCACCGCGCGATCCAAGCTGCGGCGCGTGACTTCGCGAGCGCGGAGATCGCCCCGCACGCCACACAGTGGGACCGCGACGAGCGCTTTCCCACCGAGATCATTCCGAAGCTCGGTAAGCTTGGTTTTCTCGGCATCCAAATCGATCCGCACTACGGCGGCGCCGGCTTCGACACGCTCACCTACGCTATCGTCGTGGAAGAAATCTCGCGCGCCGATGGGTCGCTCGGCTTGACCGTCGCGTCGCACAACGGCCTGGGCAGCGCGCATATCGCCACGTTCGGCAACGACGCTCAACGCGCGAAGTACCTACCGAAGCTCGCGAGCGGCGAATGGCTCGGCGCATGGGCGCTCACCGAAGCCGGCTCCGGTTCCGACGCCGCAGCGCTGATCACGCGCGCGCGACGCGATGGTGATTTTTGGGTGCTCGACGGTGCGAAGATGTTCATCACGCAGGGCTCTGTAGCCGGCGTCACGGTGGTGCTCGCGTCGAACGATCCGGCAGCCAAGCAGCGCGGCATCACAGCGTTCGCGCTCGATGCGGGGACGCCCGGCCTCGACGCGCACAAGCTGCGCGGCAAGATGGGCGTGCGCTCGAGCGACACCGCCGAGCTCTCACTGAAAGACGTGCGCGTCCACGACTCACAGCGCATCGGCGATGTCGGGGCGGGCTTCACCGACGCGCTGCGCATCCTCGACAAAGGCCGCATCAGCATTGCCGCGATGTCGCTCGGCCTCGGCGAAGCCGCGCTCGCCGCAGCGATCACGTACGCCAAGGAGCGCGAGCAGTTCGGCCATCCGATCAGCGAGTTCCAAGCTCTGCAATGGATGCTGGCCGACTCGCGCACCGAGCTCGATGCCGCGCGCTTCTTGGTCTGGCGCGCCGCGGCGCTCGCCGATCAAGGCAAGCCCTTCACGCGTGAAGCCAGCATGGCCAAGCTCTTCGCGTCCGAGGCGGCCGGTCGCGTCTGCGATCACGCGGTACAGATCCACGGCGGCGCGGGCTACACGAGCCACTTTCCCGTCGAACGCTACCTGCGTGACGCGCGCATGTGTCGCATCGGCGAAGGCACGAGCGAGATTCAGCGCCGCGTCATTGCGCGCTCGATCGTCAGCTAGCGGAGAGCCGCAGGCTGCTCCGCGATTCGGCACTAGCGGAGAGCCGCGCGTGTCTACTAGCGCTGGCGAATCGTGTACTTGCCACCAGCCGTGGTGACTTCGCGATTCTGCGGGTCGTCCCAGACCACGCGGTCGCAGTGGATCGCCAGCGCGGACGTCTCGGAGCACTCGTACGTGGCGATCGAGCCGCAGCCGGCGACGCGGTAGATCGTGTCGGTGCGATCGACGATGCGGAGGTTCCGCGGAGCACACGAGAAGTCGAGCGCGGCGCGCGAACGCACTCGCGTATCGAGCTGCGTTGCACAACCGCCAAGTGCCAGCGCGACGAGAGCGATGCCCAGACTTGCTGCGAAAGCTCGATGCATGCAGCTAATCTACACACACTTTGAGAATTGCAAAGCCGACGCCGCATTTAGCGACGTGAGTGTAATTTTCTTCGAGTACCCAGCACCAGGACTTCCGCGCGGACTTTGATCACGCCCGCACGCAGCATCCCGAGCCGGCCCGCAGCGGCCTTTGACAGGTCCAAGATCCTCGAAGGACCCGCGTACGGGCCGCGATCGTTGACGCGCACGAGCACCCAGTCGCCGGTCGTGAGGCGCGTCACGCGCAGCACGGTACCGAACGGTAGCGTACGGTGCGCGGCCGTGAAGTAGCGTGGATCGTAGGCTTCCCCGCTCGACGTCGGCCGACCCGCCAGCGAGTCGGCGTAGTAGCTGGCCTCGCCGTTCAGCACGCGCAGCGCACGCATCGAATAGTAGGGCCGTGGATCGAACGTAACCGGCGGACGCGCCACGTGACTCGCGCTGCTGACGCACGCCGAGAGCAGCAGCGCCAACGCAGCGCTGAGGCCCGCGCGCCGCGACTCGACGCCGACGCCTCGCGTCACTTGTGCGAACCTCGCTCTGCCGCCGTCAGCGGCAGCCCGTGTCCGGGCACGATCAGCTTGGCTCGATACTTCGCGAACTTGAAGAGATCGCTGTGCTCGGGCGTGTGGCAGTGGCTACAGACTTCTTCCGGCGTGTCGCGGGTCATGCCGATCGCGGGTTCCTCGTCGGGGCTGGCCACGTGCAAGCTGCCAGGCCCGTGACAGCTCTCGCAGCCGACGTTCACGAGACCTTCGTTGTGAACGAGACTGCTGCCGCCGGGACGCATGTAGCCCGTGACGTGACACGCGACGCAGCTCAAGTTGAACTCCTTGTGCACGTCGACGAGCGTCTTGTACGCGTGCCCGTGCGGATGCTTGGTCCACCACGCATACGCGCTCTCGTGACAGCTCTTGCAGCGCTGCGAGCCGAGGTAGTGCGCCGCGCCTTTGGCCGCTGCCGGCGCCAGCACGTTCGCGAAGGCCACGCGGTTGTGATCGTTGACGCGCGCGTCGTACGCGTCGATCAACGCAGCGATCTGCGGGTCGCCTTGGATCTCGGGCGCGAGCTCGATGAAGCGGGCAGCGAAGCGCCTGCGCGCAGCGCCCGCCTGCACGGGGCCTCGCAGCATCTTCTCGAGGTCTGCCAGCTTGGTCTTTTGCACGGCGACATCCGCTTTGTCCGCGCTGTCGTCGTGCTCCCAGCCGCGGATCCGTGCGCTCAGCTCGTCGATCCGCGCCTTCAGGTCCGCATCGTTCTGCTCGCGACTCCATGCGCTCGTGTCGACGAACGTGTCGTCGTGCTTGGCCGTGCGTGTGAACACGTCGAGCACGAGCAGTCCGTGGCCCTGCGATCGAGCGCGCAGGACATAGCCCCCGCCGACGCGATTCGGCGGTGCGTCGATCGAGTCCGCGTTGCCGCCCAGGATCACGAAGTCAGCGCCGTGCAGCGCGCCCGAGAGCCGCCGCCCAAGCCGTTGCGACGCGCTCACCAAAGCCACGACCAGCGTCGCGCCGCCGTTGCGCGCGCGATCGATTTCCAGCTGGGTACGTTTGATCAACGCCGACTCACGCGCCGGCTCGAGCTCCGTTCCGGCGGGCGCAAACGTGCTCACGCCGATCACGCCAACGCTCATGCCACCCGCGATCAACTGAGTGGACGCGAGGTTTTCAGGTTCTTCTCCGCTCCCGACAGCGGAGGGCAGAAGCTTGAAGTGTCCAGCCGCCATGAGGCCGGCCAGCACCTCTGCGCCGTAGCTGAGGTCGTGCGGACCGGGCGCTGCCGCAGCCAGCCCAAGTCGGTCGAAGATGCCCACGAGCGTCTCGGCCTTCCAGGTCTCCTGGGTGGTGGCGTCGGCCGCGCTCGCGGCACCGTCCGGGGTCTCGCCAAACAGCAGATCGCCCGCGGAAAGCAGCACGGTCGGCGTGCCATCGGCGCGCAGCGTCGCCAGCTGAGCTGCAGCCTTGTCGATACCGCCGAGGGGTCGACTCTGACACCCGCAGGGGCGCAAGTAGCCTGAGAGGTCGGTGAACGCGATCAGGCGCAGGCTCGGCTTCTCATTCGGGTCGGGCGCCGGAGTGGGTTCCTCGGCGACGCTCGCGCCCGCTGCCGTCTGCGTCGCGCCGCGTCGTTCGCCGCAGCCCTGTGCGCCTACGCACGCCGCACAGACAATCGATAAGGCGAGGGCACCCAGAAGACGCATGCGGGGGGAGCATATAACCTGCGGCCCCACGCGAGACCAAGCTCAACCCAAGCCTGCGACCCCAACGTCCGCGGCTACTTGACGCTCCCCGAGCCCACGAGTAGCTTCCACACCCCGCTGCCAGCCCCACGGCTTCGCGCGACATTAGAAAGCAACGCAACCCATGGTAAAGATTCGTTTTGCCCGCTTCGGCACCAAGAAGCAGCCATTCTACCACATCGTCGTGACCGACTCCGAGAACGCGCGCGACGGCCGCTTCATCGAACACATCGGTCTCTACGATCCTGCGAAGCCGATGGGCCAAGCCACGCTCGATCGCGATCGCCTCACGCACTGGATCGGTCTTGGCGCGCAGCTCTCCAGCTCGCTCAAGAAGGTCGTCCTCGAGCACGGCAAAGTCGCCGTTGCTGCGAGCTGATCGCCGCGTGCGCGAATCGTAATCTATGGAAGATCTCAAAGAGATCGTCTCCTTCATCGCCAAGGCGCTCGTCGACGAGCCCGAAGAGGTCGAAGTCGAAGTCGTCGAAGGGGACCGCACCGTGATCGTCGAGCTCTCGGTCGCGCCTTCGGATCTTGGCAAAGTGATCGGCAAAGACGGGCGCACCGCGCGTGCGCTGCGTACGTTGCTCGCGGCCACTTCGTCGAAGCACGACAAGCGCGCCGTGCTCGAGATCCTCGAGTAAGGCGACCTTGCCAATGGGCACCGCGCAGCGCGTGAGCCCCGTGAGCGCCAACAACTCGCAACCGCTGGTCGCGTTGGGCGCGGTCATGGGTGCGCACGGCGTTCGCGGCGAGCTGCGCGTCAAGCCGTACAACGAAGCCTCCGATCTGCTGCCGCGTCTGACCTCGGTGACAGTGCGGCACGGTGAAACCGAGCGCGCCTACGGCGTGCAATCGGTACGCGTCGGTCCGAAGGGTTTGATCTTCCAGCTGACGGGTATCAGCACGCCCGAGCAGGTGAAGGCCCTGTACGGTGCCGAGCTCTGCGTCCCCCACAGCGCGCTGCCGAAGCTCGATCCCGGGGAGTTCTACTTCGTGGATCTACCGGGGCTCGAGGTGGTCCGCGCTGATGGCAGCGCGCTCGGTCGCTGCGAGGGCGTGCTGGAATACCCCGCCTCGAGCGTGCTGCGCGTCGTGACCGAAGCGGGGATGTTGGAAGTCCCCATGGTTGCGCCGTATCTCGTCTCGGTCGACGTCGACGCAGGTCGCATCACCGTCGACCAGCTCGAAGATCTCGAGCTCGAGAAGCCGGGTGAATGAGCCCCATGCGCTATGAGCTCGTCACGATCTTTCCGGAGTTGATCGAGAGCGCCACGCGCGCCGGCTTACTCGGCAAGGCCGTGGAAACGGGCCTGGTCGAGTTCCGCTGCGTCTCGCCACGCCAGTTCACTACGGACAAGCACCAGAGCGTAGACGATGCCCCCTACGGCGGTGGCAGCGGCATGGTGATGAGCGTCGTGCCGCTGACGGCGGCATGCGAGCACCTCGACGCCGAGGCCGACGCACGCAGCCAACCGCGGGCGCATCGCATCCTACTCACCCCCGCAGGCAAGCGCTTCGAGCAAGCAGACGCCGAACGCTTGGCCAAGTTACCGGCGCTGATGTTCGTGTGCGGACGCTACGAAGGCATCGACGATCGCCTGCGTCCGCTCATGCACGAAGAGTTGTCGCTCGGTGACTTCGTGCTGAATGGCGGCGAGGTCGCGGCGCTCGCGATGATCGAAAGCACGGCGCGCCTTCTGCCCGGCATGATCGGCAACGACGCCTCGCTGCACGAGGAATCGCACAGCGCGGGCGTGCTGGAATATCCGCAGTTCACGCGGCCGCGCGAGTTCCGCGGGCAGACGGTGCCCGAGGTACTGTTATCTGGAAACCACGCGCTGATCGCTCGGTATCGCAGACAGCAGGCGCTTTTGCGCACACGCGAACAGCGTCCTGACCTTTTCGCGCGCCTCACGCTCAGCAAAGAGGATCGTGCGCTGCTCGCGAGCTTCGATGAGAAACCCGAGCCCCCCGCGCCGGGCGCATGAACGCGATCTACTCCGCGCTCGTGCATCACCCCGTCCGGGATCGCGACGGGCAAACGGTCACGTCCTCGGTCACGAACATCGACGTCCACGACATCGCGCGCAGCTCGCATACGTTCGGGCTGGCTGGCTTCTTCGTGGTGTCGCCGATCGACGCGCAGCGTCAGCTCGTGGTGCGCATCCTGGAACACTGGCGATCGGGCACGAGCTTGAGACGCATGCCGCACCGCAGTGAGGCGCTGGCGGCCTGCGTCGCCACCGCGAGCATCGAGCAGGCCGTGACGCAGATCACGCAGCGCGAGGGCCGGGCACCGCGCGTGCTCGTCACAGCGGCGCGGGCTCCGGACGGGAAGCAGCCGGCGACCTTCGCCGAGGTATCGCGGCAGCTGTTTCTGCCCGATACCGGCCCAGCCCTGATACTTTTCGGCACCGGCCATGGCCTGGCGGACGAAGTCCTGACCCGCGCGGACCTGCTGATTGAGCCTATCGCCGGCGTTGCTGGCTATAATCACCTCTCCGTAAGGGCGGCGGCGGCCATCGTTTTCGATCGCTTGCTCGGACGGCAGAGCGCCGAGCGACATGCAGCGGCTGATTGACGCTCCCCGCCCAGCGTGGTAGCTGAGCGACCCGATTTTCTTTTGGGTTTCCGGAGGCCAAGCGCCCCGAACCCTTCGCACTGGAGACAGACAGCCATGGGTAGGTACCTTCCCGAAATCCAAGCCCTCGAAGCGAAGCTAGAGCGCAAATTGACACCGTTTCGCGCGGGCGACACGGTGCGCGTGCACTACCGCATCACCGAGGGCGAGAAGGAGCGCATTCAGGTCTTCCAGGGCCTGGTGATCCGGCTCTCGCGCGGCGGCCTTGGCCGCACGTTCTGCGTGCGCAAGGTCTCGGGCGGCATCGGCGTCGAGCGCGTGTTTCCGTTCTCCTCGCCGAACATCGACAAGCTCGAGGTCGTGAGCAGCGGTCGCGTGCGTCGCGCCAAGCTCTACTACCTACGTGATCTGTCGGGTAAGAAGGCCCGCCTGCGCGAGATCCGCGACGACAACTCCGGCGCTGCCGCCGCTGCTGCCGCTGCCGCTGCCGCCAAAGAGTGAGCCGCATACCCGCGGTGTCGCCTTTGGCGCTCCGCGGTTGGTTTTAAGACACCACCCGCAGCTGGTTCAGCGAGCCGGTCTTGTAGCCGGCCAGATCCAAGCTCACGTACACGAAGCCGGCCTCGCGGCCCGCTTTCACGATCGCGTCGCGCTGCGCGAACGCGTGGTCCATCTCGGCCTTCGCCACCTCGATGCGTGCGAGCTGCTCGTGGTAGCGCACGCGCACCTGGCGCAAACCCAGGTCGTGCAGGGCGTCCTCGAGCTTCTCGATCTGCAGAAGACGTGGGCGCGTGACCGAGGTGCCGTACGGAATGCGCGAGCTCAGGCAGGCTGCAGCGGGCTTGTCCCAGAACGAAAAGCCGAGCGCGTTCGCGAGGTTGCGGACTTCCTGCTTCCGCAGCCCCGCTTCGACCAGCGGCGAGCGAACCTGAGCGCGCGCAGCCGCCTCGAGGCCCGGTCGATAGTCGCCGAGATCATCGACGTTCGTCCCGTTGACGACATACGCAAAGCCGAGGCGCTCGCGCTCCGCGCTCGTGTGCGTATACAGCTCGCTCTTGCAGTAGAAGCAGCGGTTGTCCGGATTGGCGGCGTACTTGGGATCGTGGATCTCCGCGGTATCGACGGTGCGATGCGCCGCGCCGAGCTCACGCGCAATCGTGGAGGCTGCGCGCTGCTCACGCTCTGGCATCGACGGCGAGATGGCTGTCACGCCGACCGCGCGTTCACCCAACTCCGCGTGCGCAATCGCCAACACGAACGCGCTATCGAGGCCGCCGCTGTAGGCGACCACGACCGAGCCCATGTCGCGCAGGATCTGCCGCAGCTTGATCAGCTTCTCTTGCATGCCCACCCCTGATCTATCACTCGGCGCCAACACCGGCCACTCCGCGCCGGCAAGTTGAGGCGCGAGCCGCGACAAGTCACAAGCTGGGTGTGAACGGTGGCTTGCCGGTGCTCGGGGTCTCGTAGGTCTTCTCTTCGCCGTCGCGCAGGCGGATCGACCACGTCGTCTTGTGCTTGAGCGCGCGGCCTTTGAGCGTGACGCCACGCACCACCAAGCTGGTCGGCAGCTGCATGTGGATTGCCTGGGTCGGGCAAACCTTCACGCAGGCCGCGCAGTCCCAGCACTCGCGGTTGTCGGTGATCGATGCTTTGTCGTTGGCCTTGATGAACATCAAGTCGCCGGGACAGTCGCGCACGCACATGGGCTCTTCGGCCGTACCGCAGCGATTGCAAACGTGCTCGTCGACGAAGATTGCCATGTGGTTCCTTACCGCGGGTATGTAATCAACTCGGATCGTCGGCACGCGTGCGCGCACCACGGATCATGGCACCGTCTTCGAGCGCTGGCAGCACCACGTCAATCTCTGCACGCACGATGGGTCGTTCGATCACGCGGATCGTGCCGTCGGGCCCTTTGACCGAGTTCACGAACAGCATGTAGCGCGCGTCGTCGCGCTCCGGAAAATCGAGGCGCTCTTGGTAGCAGTGCCAGCGCGTCTCTTTGCGGTGAGTCATGTGGGCAACCAAGGTCTCCGCAACGTCCACGCGGTCGATCACTTCATGACAGTGCATGAGCTCGTATGGGGACTCTGCGCTCAGCGCCGCAAGCTCGTGCGCAAGCCGGGACAGATGCAACCGCGCCAAGCGCAGACCACCTTCGGCGTATCCGTACTGCACACCGATGCCACCGGCGTATTCGTCCATGACTTTCTGGAGACGCTCTTCGACTTCACGCGCGGGCACGCCACCCGGCGCGTCAGCTGGAGCGTAGACGCGCGCCTCTTCGGTCTTGGCTTCTTCCGGCTCGATCACGGCGGCCGGCCGCGCGCGCGCTTGCTCGACCATGTCGCGAATCGCGATCACGGCTTCCGCCCATGCGCCCGACGCGTACTTCTTCGGCGTACCGCCCGCTACGTCGCCAGCTGCCCAGAGGCCCGGCAGAGTGGTGCGACGCTGCTCGTCGATCCAGAAGCCGCTCAAGCCGTGTCCACCCACGACGTGCGGCTCACCACCGGTGATCTCGACCGGCGCCATCTCGCCGCCGGCGCGTGCGTAGTACGCCTCGTCCGACATGATCATCGCCGCCGACGGCGCCATCGACAGATACGACGTGATCGTGCCGTCCAGCTTGCGCGGATTGACGCCGCGCAGATCGAGATAGCAGGGGCCGCGACCGGCGCGGCACTCCATCAGCGTGGCGTACAAGCGATCCTGCGTGAGCATGCGCTTGCCGCCGAGGTGCTCGTAGTACTTTTCAAGGTACGGCTCGCCGAGCGAGTTGATTTGCTTGGCGCCGAGCCACTGCGCGATCTCACCCGTAGGCGCAATCGCGTCCTTGATGCGCAGCGGAATGAACCGAAACTCGAACGAGGTCATCTCCGCGCCTGCACGAATACCCATCGCTAGGCCAGCACCGGTATTGAATGGCGAATACCACATGCGATGCGCGGCCATGCCTGGGTTACTGGGCCGGTATATGCCTGCTGCACCACCGGTCGCGATCAGCACGCACTTCGCACGCACTTCGTAGAAGCGTCCGTCGCGCACGCCAAAGCCGTACGCGCCCACGACGCGTCCGTCGCGCATGGCCAAGCCCGTAGCGTTGATGCGATTCAAGATCTGCGCGCCGGAGGCTTCTGCACGCTTGCCGAGGATCGGCTTGATGCGTTCGCCGAAGATCTTGATCGAGGCGCGCCCGCGCTTGAGCGGATGACCCTGCTCGTCGCGCGGAATCGGCAGGCCCCAGTCCTCGACGCGTTTCACCTGTGCGTTCAGCTCATGCGCCATCGACAGCGTGAGGTCGTCGCGAACCACGCCCACGGTCTCGCGGATCGCATACCGTAGGAACGACTCCGCCGTCTCGCCGGGCGTGAGATACGCATTGAGCGCCGAGATCCCCGCGGCCAAGCAGCCGCTGCGGTACACGTGCGCCTTCTCCATCACGATCACGCGCAGCGACGGATCGAGCTCTTTCGCTTCGACCGCCGCAACGCAACCTGCAGCGCCACCGCCGATGATCAGCAGATCGCAGTCGAGCTCGACGCGGCCGGCGTGGACTGTCGTCATCGCACGTTCAGCTTGGACTCTAGGAAATCGTTCGTGCCGGGAACATGCACCCAGAGCTTGGTGTCGGCGACGCGGCCTTGCATCACGCTCACCACGATGAACGCGCAAGGCCACATCAACGTGTTGTCGGACGCGAACGTCGCCGCGTCTTCTTTCGAGAAGTACGCACCGGCGTCGCAGTGCGAGTGGTAGATCACCTTGATCGGCTGACCCGCTTTATCGCCTTGCTCGAACGCGCGGGCCGCGCGCAGCTCGTTGATCTTGAAGTACATCTGCGAGGTGCGCGGGAACGTGATCGGATCGAGCTTGTGGTACTTGTCCGCCTCGTTGACCTCGCGCACCGCGACCGAGAGCTCCGCCGCGTCACTGACGGGCCCAGAGACAAAGCCGCAGCACTCGCTCGGGTAGCACTCGAGTGCGTGGGCATGTAGCTCGGCGAGCCGTGCTTCGTCGATCATGAGGTTCCCCGCGATCCATGGCGGCGGCCGCGTGGGTGTCGCCTCACCACTCATAGTGCTTCTCCCAACGCATCGGCGCGAAGTAGCGATCACCGCGGTCACACGCGATCGTCACGACGCAACCGGTCTTGATCCGCTCGGCAATCTTCACGGCGGCAAAGACGTTCGCGCCGGTCGAGTGACCGACATGCAGACCTTCTTCCTGCGCGAGCCGATCCGCCATGTCCCAGCCGTCTTCGGTGCGAATCGGCATGTGCTCGTCCGGCAACGTCTCGTCGTAGATCTCCGGGATGAGTGACGACGCCATGTGCTTCAAGCCTTCGAGGCCGTGCAGGGCTTCCTCGGGCTGCGCCGCCACGCAGATGATCTTGCGCGAGTGCTCGTGCAAGCGACGCGTCACACCCATGCACGTCCCCGAGGTGCCCAGGCCGGTCACGAAGTGGGTGAGCTCATCGCCGACCTGCTCGAGAATCTCGACCGCAGTACCGAGGTAATGCGCGCGTGGATTACTCGGATTGCGATACTGGTCCGAGTAGAAATACTTGTCTGGGTTCTCGGCGACCAGCTTGCGACACATGCGAATCGCACCGTCCGAGCCCTCCATGGGATCGCTGAAGATCAGCTCTGTGCCGAACGCGCGCGTGATGTTCTTGCGCGCCTGAGAGACGTTCGCGGGCATGACCAGTGCAATGCGGTAGCCCAGCGCCGCACCGAAGATCGAGTACGCAACGCCGGTGTTGCCGCTGGTCGCGTCGATCAGAACTTTGTCTCGGGTAAGACGGCCGTCGGCGATCGCGTCCTTCATCATCTGCAGGGCAGGGCGATCTTTCACCGACCCGCCGGGGTTCATGTACTCGAGCTTCAGGTACACCTTCACGCCAGGCGCCGTCTTCGCGACGTTGCGCAAGCGCACCAGGGGCGTCTGCCCAACGGCATCGACGACTGAAGACATTCGCAGGGGGCGTGCCATCAGTGCTTCTCCGTGACTTCGAGTTTGCGAACCCGAGAACCCGCTGCGGGCTCGGTCAGGGTCAGATCCGCATGGAGCGACGCGGCCTGACCCACGCCAACGATCTCTTTGATCGCTTCGACAGCTGCAAACGACCCCGCAAGCCAGCACGCTGCCACGCGCAGCGCCGGATCGCCCGCCAGCGCCTCGACGGCTGCGCTGGTCGGCACACGCAGCTGCACGGAGAGCTTCGGCTCCGTGACGTCGCCACGTACCCCCGCACGCAACAGATACTCCCGCGCAACGTCCAACGCATCCGCATCTGCGTCTGCAGCAACGGACAGCCCCGCGCCGCAAAGCTTCTGCTGCCCAGGCACTCCCACGTCGACCAGCAAGAGCTGTCGGGCGAAGCGTTGTTTGTCGAGCTCGGAAAGCACGTTCGGTTCTCCGTGATTTCGCAGCGAGCTCAGCGGCCGCCCGCGATCGCCGGCACGATGGAGATCGAATCGCCGTCTTTCACCTTCGTGTCGAGGCTCTCCAGAAAGCGAATGTCTTCTTCGTTCTGATAGATGTTCACGAAGCGCCGCACGCCTTTCTCATCGCACAGTCGGTCTTTGAGACCCGGGTAGTGGCGTTCGAGGTCGTCGATGATTTCGCGGACGGTCTTACCGGCGGCTTCGACTTCGTCTTTGCCTTGAGTGAGCGTGCGCAGTGGGGTGGGGATGCGAACGGTGATGGCCATGATGTTCTCCAGTGATTCAGTCACGCAATATCAGTCACGCCGCGCATTCACGCGGCACGTAGCGCGTTGCATTCAAATCGGAAATGCGTCCCGTACACGACGGGCAGCTCGCGCTGCGTACGAGAGCACGCGAGCGTACTACACCTGTAAGTGCGCGGTAGTGGTGGAGCACGCCGGCAGCCGCGGAGTCGCCACGCAGAATCCGCAGTGCGAGCGCAGCTTGCAGCGCACCGACCACGCCGACGACCGGCCCGATGACGCCCGCTTCGGCGCAACCCTGGGCCGGACCTTCCGGCAGGTCTTCGAACACGCAGCGCAGACACGCGCTCTGACCGGGAAGACTCCCGAGCACCCAGCCTGTCCAGCGCACGGCACCGCCCTGAACGCACGGCACGTGCGCGAGCGCGCACGCATCGGCAACCAGGAACTTCGTGGAAAAATTGTCGGCACCTTCGATTACCAAGTCGAAGCTCCCAACGGCTTCGAGGGCATTGTCAGGGTCGAGACGCATTTCACGTGCAACAGCGCGCGTTCCGCCGACGTTAGCGGCAAGCGCGTCCCGTTCGATACACGCGCATGCCAGCAGCGCTTTCGACTTACCCAAGTCGTTTTCGCAGTAGAGCAGCTGACGGTGGAGGTTGGACAGCTCGACGACGTCGTCGTCCATCACCTCGATGAGGCCTACGCCGCTCTGCGCGAGCACGCGCGCGATCGGTGTGCCGAGCCCGCCGGCACCGATCAACAGCACACGCTTACTCGCAAGAGTCCCGGTCATGACTGGAAGTACTCGTCGAGGCTGAAGTAGCGCTCGCCCGTGTCGCAAAGCACCGTGATCACGTTGGCTTTGGGACCCAGCTCGTTGGCGACGGCACAGGCTGCAACGACGTTCGCGCCGGCGCTGATGCCGACGAGCAGGCCTTCTTCGCGCGCCAGCCGCACTTTCATGTCGTACGCAGCACGATCGCTGATCTGGCGAATCTCGTCCGCTACGTGCCGATCGAAGTTGCGCGGCACAAAACCAGCGCCAATTCCCTGGATCTTGGTGGGTCCCGCCTCGCCGCCCGAGAGCACGGGGCTGCTCTCGGGCTCGACCGCGATCACGCGAACGCGCGGATCATGTTGCTTCAGGCGCGAGCCCACACCGCTTACGGTTCCGCCGGTTCCGACAGCTGCAACGAAGGCGTCGATGCGTTCGCCGGCCATTGCCTCGATCAGCTCGAGCGCCGTGTGCTCGCGATGGGCCTGCGGATTCGCCGGATTCTCGAATTGCATCGGCATGAACGCGCCCTCGTTCTCGACGATCTCGCGCGCTGCTGCGATGGCGCCTTCCATCGCGAGCTCAGCCGGGGTGAGCACGATCTTCGCGCCGTACGCCGCCAGCAACGCCCGCCGCTCCAGCGACATGCTCTCCGGCATGGTCAGCACGAGCTTGTAGCCCTTGATGGCGCAAACCAGTGCCAGCCCGATGCCTGTGTTGCCCGACGTGGGCTCGACGATCGTGGAGCTTGGGTTGATACGGCCGGTCCGTTCCGCATCCTCGATCATCGCCAAGCAGATGCGGTCTTTGACCGAGCCGCCGGGATTCATCTGCTCCGCTTTACCCCACACTGCGCCGCTCGTATCAGCGACGACGCGGTTTAGCCGTATCAACGGCGTGTGGCCGATGAGCTGGAGCGGGGAATCAATGACGGGAGCGACCATGGGTTGTTCCGGTGGGTGGCCAAGGAGCGCGGCGCAGAACCCGCTCAAATCGCGTAAACGTAGGCGGGCGGCGGTCGCCGCTGCAGGCCCAGCGCATCCGCTCTATGGCACATGTCGGCCATCGTGACTGCATCCAAACAGCCTTCGATGTTGGAGGAAAGGCCCTTGAAAACGTCCTGTGCAACCTGGTAGCTGGACGACTCCTCGGCGTGCTCGCGATTGCGGCCGGATGGCAGCAAATGGACGGGGCCTTCGAGCGCACGAATGATATCGCCGACCCGGATGCGGTCGGGCGCATGGGCCAGTTGGTAGCCACCACGCGGGCCGCGCTTCGAGGTCACGATGCCGGCTTTGCGCAGGTCCTGGAACACCTGCTCCAGAAAACGTGGCGGGATGGCCTGGCGGTCGCAGATATCTTTGATCTGCGCGCTGCGTCCCTCGGCGTGAAACGCCAGGTCGAAGATGGCCTGAACGCCGTAAAGTCCCTTGCTGGAGAGCTTCATGGGGAGCGCGTGCTCGAAAGACGCATGTAAGCTGACTAAACCCATCGGAAATGTCAAGAACCGGTGTTCCTGCCCCGGCAAGCGTTCGGCTGGCGTTCGGGTACCCTAAGGATGGTGTCCACGCATGCCTCGAGCCGTCGCCGTCTCCTTGTCCAGTCTGCGCTGGCGACGCTGTGCTCGCTGACGATGACGAACGGCGTCCGCGCGGATAGAAGCACGAGTCCGCTCCTGCGCTGCGTGCACGGCGCGATTGATCCGCTGAGCGCGGGCGGCGATGCACGGCTCGACGCGCCCGAGTTCATGTTGGCAGGTGACACGCGCGTGCGCGCGGTCGAGTTCGAGCACGCAGACTGCCGCGGCTTTCTCGCGGTTGGAGCGAAGCTCACGCAGGACATCGAGCTGCGTGTCGAGAGCCACGAAGGCAAGCTGCTCGCCGGCTCCGAAGGGCCGACCACCGCGCCGTTCGTGTTCTATTGCGGAGCGAAGGGCGAGCGCGTCGAGCTCGTGCTGCGGGTGCTGGACGGTCAGGGCGAGGTCGTCTACGCGCCGCTGTCGCATGCGCAGCTCGACGTGAGCGCGAAAGAAGCCCTCGAGCGCTGCGAGGCGGTGGGCACGCCGCGGCCCGCACCCGTCGACGTTGGCCCCGAGCCGCAAGGCCCCGCTGTCGAGGAAGAAGTCGCGCGGGTCAGCGCCGACCTCGCTCCGCTGGGCTATCGGCCGCTGCGCACCGCGACGTATGGCACGCTGGTCAGTCAGGCGCACAACGCGAGCGTGCTGCGCGTCGAACCCGGCCGCTGCTACGCGCTCGCCGCCATCGGCAGTGGCGACGTGCCCGACATGGACTTGCGCGTGTTCGATCCGGAGGTCTCCCAGAAGCCGGTGGTGGAAGACACGACGCGCCGCCGTGATGGGCTCGTGAAGTTGTGTGCGGAGTCCGAGGGACGCTACGTGATCGACGTCGCATCGTTCCAAGGCGACGGCGCGTACGCGGTGCAGCTCTATGTGCTCGACGAGCCGCCTGTTCTGCCGCCGGGGATCACCGGTGCGAGCCGCATATCCTATGCCGAGACCGTGCATCGCTTGGTTGCGCGCGGGTTCGTGCCCGAGCTTCTCGATGCGGGCATCGTGTTGCCTGACGCGAGCTTCGCGTTGCCGGTGACCAGCGCGGCACACACCTGCTCCGCGTTTGCTGCGGTGGCCGGTGGCGGCATGAACGCGGGCAAGCTCGAATTGGCGCTGACCGACGAGCTTGGGGAACCGCTCGCCTTCGACGCGAGCGGCGCGCGCGACCCGATCGTGTTCGATTGCCCGAGTGCGACGAGCGCCCGGCGGGTACAGCTGCGCACCAAGGACGCCCGGGGGGCGGCACGCTTCGTGTTGCTTCGGGGGCGCGAGCCCGGCGTCGGGGTTGCGGCGAAAGCAGCGGTGGCACCGTGAGTCGAACGCGAATGGGTGTTGCCGTCTGGTGCTTCTGCGCGTGTCTCGTCTCTGCGTGCGTCGGAGCCTCCGCCCCAGAGGCGCGGCACGCGGAAGCGACGCCCGCGGGTGGACAGGTCAAAGTCGCGCCGATGCTGGTGGCGACGATGCGACGGATCTCGGTCGAGCTCGCGCGTCAGGGTCTCGTACCGGATGCACACGCCTTCGCGGGCTTCTTACCTGGAGGCAACCACGCCACGTTCCCCGTGCACGTGCCAGCTGACACGTGTCTCACGATCGTCGCGATCGCCACGAAGAACGTCAGCGACGTCGACGCCGCGCTCTACACACCCGAGGGAGACCTGGTGGTCGTCGATTCGGAGCCCGATCCGCACCCGACACTGCAAGTGTGTAGTGGCAAGACGGCGAGCGACCTCTACTACGTGATGCAGCTGTACGACGGCGACGGCAGCTTCGTGGTGCTATCGTTTTTTGGCACGCGAGCTTCACTGCCAGCAGCAGCCCGCGTGATCGGCGGCCGGCCAGCTTTCGCAGAAGCGGCACCGCTCCGAGACACGAGCGAAGATCCACTGCTCAGCCTCCGGGAAGGGATGCACAAGCGCGGCTTCACGCAGGCGCTCGACCCGATCGTATTCCCAATCGCGCAACAGGAACGGATTCGCACGGGTCTGCCGATTGCAGCTGCCACCTGTTACACCGTCGCAGCCTTTGGAAGCGAGGGCGTGCAAGACCTCGGCTTACGTGTGCTGGACGATCACGGCGTGGAGCGCTCGGTGGGCGAGGGCGCACGCGGCCAGGCCGCGCTGCAGATGTGCGCCCACGACGCCGGTAGCTACGTCGTCGAGACGCAGGCCCGTGATGGCGCAGGCCAGGTGACGCTGGTGGTGTTTCGTGCGACCGCAGTCGCGACGGGCGGCGAAACCGGGCTTTGGCTCGGTCAGCGCACGGCTGCCAAGACCAACTGACTCGCGGCGCGGCTCAGAGCGCGTCGTGCAGGTCGGTCGACGCGGACAGAGCGCTCTGGTCGTCATGGGCAGTTGGAAACGACGAGCTGATCGTGCGCGAGCTACGGCCGATCTTGAGTGACGCGCGCGCGAGCATCGCTTCGCACAAGTCGCCGAAATCCAGACCTGCGCCTGCCGCAATCTTGGGCAAGAGCGAGGTCGGCGTCATGCCGGGTAACGTGTTCACTTCGAGCACGTATTCGTTTTCGCCCTCGGACACCAGGATGTCGACACGCGCGCCACCGCTCGCACCACCAACTGCGCGAACCGCACGCTCGGCGATGCGCAGGACGCCCGCGTAGCGCGTTGGCGACAGCCGTGCCGGCAAGTGATAGTCGCTGCGACCCTTCTGGTACTTCGACTTGTAGTCGTAGACGCCGCTCTTCGGGACGATCTCGATCGCGCCCAGCGCGCGGCCGTCGAGCAGGCCCACCGCAACCTCGCGACCTTCGATGAAGCGCTCGACGAGGATCGCCGTGTCGAAGCGCGCGGCTTCTTCGCACGCGCCGCGCAGCTCTTCGAGATCGTTGGCGCGCCCGGTGCCGATGCTCGAACCCTGGCGACGCGGCTTCACGAAGGCCGGGTAGCCAAACGACCCGTGGATCTCTTCGAGGTCGCCGAGCTGCTCGGACTCGACGACGTAGTACGGCGGCGTCGACACGTTGTGCAGGCGGAACAGCTCCTTGGTCTTGAGCTTGTCCATGGCGATCGCGCTCTCGGTCACGCCCGCACCCGTGTACGGGATCTGAAGCAGCTCGAGCAGCCCCTGCATGCAGCCGTCTTCGCCGTACGAGCCATGGAGGGCGATGAACGCTACGTCGATCGGCTCCTGTCGCAAGACTTGATCGATGTCTCGGTCCACGAACACTTTGGTGGCGATGTAACCGCGCTCCGTCAGTGCCTTGAAAACCGCATCACCCGTGGTGATCGAGACCTCGCGCTCCGCACTCAGGCCGCCCATCAGGATCCCGATACGCTTGTCTTTCATCTCGACTCCCTTCGCGAAACACGACCTTCCTGTCGAATACAGGGACTCGCGATCGCAGGCAAAAAACTCGCTAGCGCTACAAATAGCGCGCGAAGTATTCGTCGATCTTGCCTTCGATCATGCCGCGCATGGGCTTGAGCAGCAGGCCGAGCGTGACCTCGGCGATGAAGCTCTTCTCGCCGACGACGATCTTGCCTTTGGCGCCGGTACGCTCGAGCTCGATCACGTCGCCGTTCACGCGGTAGCTCAGTTGAGCCTTCTCTTTGAGCCGCTGGGCCACGCGCAACGCGACCTGCATCGCGGCCTCTTTGCTCAAGCCGTGCGCTTTCTCGACCCGGATGTCCGCCATGCGCGGTCCCATAGCGCAGTGCGCACCACAAGGAAAGTCCCGGGTTTGCGCTCCCCGGGGCGCGGTGTTAGCTTCCGCGACACATTTTATCCCTATGATCCCTACGAAACGAGAACACGCACAATGACTTTCACGGAAGCGGCGCTGGAGGTTCTGCGAACCGCAGGCGAACCGCTGCACTACAAGCGCATCACCGAGCTCGCGATCGAGCGCAACCTGCTCTCGCACGTCGGCAAGACGCCTGAAGTTACGATGAGCTCGCGGCTGGCGATGATGGTTAAGAAGGATCGCGGGCAAGCCCCGATCACGAAAGTGAAGCCCGGCGTATTCGCGATTCGCGAAGAGGCTCTGAAGGACTTCGCGGCGGCCGTGGCAGCTGCTGCGGCGATCGAAGCGGAATCGAGCGCGCCTGCGATCACCGACGAAGCCGTCGCTGGCAGCGCCGAGGCCCCGATCTCCGTGAGTCAGAAGCCACCGGCATTGCCGGGCGCGGACGTCTTTCCGGAGGAAGAGGGCGACGACGATCCGATCCTCGCCGGCCTCGAGCAGGAGCCGGAGGGCACCGACAAGAACGGTCGGCGCCGTCGCCGTCGTCGGCGTCGTGGTAAGGGCGGCGATACCCCGATCGAGGGTGGCGCGCCGCGCAACGAGCAGCCGCCACGCAACGAGCCGGTCGTGCGCGAGCCGCCACGCGACTTCGGTCGTGACTTCCCGCGTGATGGACGCGACCGATCGCGGGACAACCGCGACCGTCCGCGTGATCAACGTGAGCCGCGCGGTGAGCAACGCGGTGAGCCGCGTGGGGACCAGCGCGGCGACTTCCGACGTGATGAAACGGCCCAGCTCGACTGGAACCGTGCACCGGCCGACGGCGACTTGCTCGGCAAGGATCTCGCCGATGCCGTGTGGTTCGTGCTGTCACGAGGCGAGCACGTGGCGCACGGCTTCCCGCGCGTTGCCGAGCTGCTCGTTCGTCGCGGCCGGCTCAGCGGAAATCCCGCGGGCCTCGCTCCGACGATCGCTGCTTCCGTGCGTGCGGACATCGCCCGCGCCGAACAGGCGCGTGCACGGCCGCGCTTTCGGCTGCGCGGCGGACGCGTGTCGCTCTCCGAGTGGCAGCTGAGCAAGCAACTGGTGCGTGCCGAGCAGGACTTGCTCGGGGCCGCGGACCGCTACGGCGCGGAGCTGCGTCGCACGTTGATCAATCGCTTGAGCGACCTGCCGATCGCAGGCTTCGCAGAGTTGGTTGCAACGTGGCTCAACACCGAAGGCGTGACCGCCTTGCGCGCGGTGCGTAGGCCGGACGGCCCGCCCACCGAGCTTCATTTCGCCGGCACGCTCAAGCGTGGCAGCGAAGAGACGCGTCTCGCGATCGTGGTGCTGCGTGGCAGCCGCGAAGCAACTCGCGAAAACGTGATCGACGTGCGCGGCGCATTGCACCACTACGGACAGGCTTCGAATGCGTGGCTGGTCACGACCGGTCGCATCACGAGCGGCGCGCGCGAAGAAGCTGCAATGCCGGGAGCCGCGCCGATTGCGCTGTTCGACGGCATGGCGCTCGCGACTGCCATGGAACGCCTCGGCGTTGCCGTGCGCAGCTACGCGATCGTGCACAACGAGATCGACTTCGAGCTGCTCGAGGGTCTCGGCGACACGCCGGAGCAACGCGAACGCCGCGAGCGCGAGGCACAACAGCGCGATCGCGAAGCGCGCGGCGACTTCGGCGCAGAGCGTCCCGAGCGTGGAGAGCGAGGCGGCCGCGGCAACAACCGCGAGCAGCGCACACCGACGGATCAGCGTGAGGAACAGACTGCCGCTACCGACGAAGCCAAGCAGGCCAATCAGCAGACGGACCACGTGTCCGCCAGCGACGAGGGCGGCGAGGAAACGGACGACGAGGCCCACGAGCACACTGAGCACACTGAGCACGAAGCCATCGACCGCGGCGACGACGATGACGACTCGCGTGCCGACCAAGAAGCGATAGACGAAGCGTCCGACGAATCTGGCGACGAGGGCGGAAGTGAATCCAACCCCGATCCGGATGGCGACGAGGATGGCGACGAAGACGAAGACGACGAGATCGAAGACGGCGACATCGATCCCGACGGCGACGACTGAGACCCCAGCGCTGCACGAGCATGGTCGACGGCCTGCGGGTCGACCATGCATCGTCAGCCGTAGCTAGCGAGCATCGGTTGCACGCGCCCAGTCAGCCGATACCAAAGGCGCGCAGGATCGCTTCCGCACCCAAGGTGGCCGTGGTCGTGCCTTCGATCAGCTCACGTTCCAGGCGCGTGACGAGCGTTGCGACCTCCGGATGTTCGCGCACCGCGGCTCGCACGCGATCGTCGACCATGCTCCACATCCAGCGGCGCATCTGCTCGCGACGGCGTACTTCCAGCTGACCGTTCTTCGTGAAGAGCGCGCGGAACTCCGTGATCTTCTCCCAGAGCACGTCCAGGCCCTGGTTGTGCAATCCGCTCACCGTCAATACGGGGGGCTTCCAGTCCGCATGCGTGCCGCGCATCAGGCGCAGCGCGGACATGTACTCGCGCTTGGCGTTGCGCGCGGCGGTCGCGTCGGCTTCCGCTTTGTTGATGGCGATCATGTCCGCCAGCTCCATGATGCCGCGCTTGATGCCTTGCAGCTCGTCGCCCGCGTTCGCGAGCATGAGCACCAGGAAGAAGTCGACCATCTCGGAAACCACGGTTTCCGACTGCCCCACGCCGACCGTCTCGACCAAGATCACGTCGAAGCCCGCGGCTTCGCACGCGAGCATCGTCTCGCGCGTCTTGCGACCCACGCCGCCGAGCGAGCCCGACGACGGCGACGGACGCACGAACGCGCGCTCGTCGCGCGAGAGCTTGGTCATGCGCGTCTTGTCGCCGAGGATGCTGCCGCCCGTGACGCCGCTCGTGGGATCCACGGCGAGCACCGCCACGCGGTGTCCAGCTGCCGTGAGATTGCTGCCGAGCGCTTCGATGAACGTGCTCTTGCCGACGCCGGGCACGCCCGTGATGCCGACGCGCTGCGACTTGCCGCTGTGAGGCAGGAGCTCCACCAGCAAGCGCTGTGCGAGCTGCTGATCCTTCTTCGCGTTGCTCTCGATCAGCGTGATCGCGCGACCGAGCACGGCGCGATCGCACGCAAGAACGCCGGCCGCATATTCTGCGACGTCCAGCTTGCGCCTGTGCCTACCCACGACGGGTGGCGGCGAGCTCTGCGGCTCACCGTCGTCCTCGTAGATGCGCCGGCTCATCGCGTCACGCTTCCGCGGCTTCGTCGCCGAGGCGCCGCTCGAGCTCCGCCAGCAGGTCCTTCGCGGCTTTGGTGATCACGGTTCCGGGGCCGAAGATGCAGGACGCGCCCGCAGCGTAGAGCGCGTCGTAATCCTGCGGAGGAATCACGCCGCCCACCGCGATCATGATGTCGTCGCGACCGAGTCCGTCGAGCGCTTTGCGCAGCGCCGGCACGAGCGTGAGATGACCTGCGGCGAGCGAGCTTGCGCCGACCACGTGCACATCGTTCTCGACGGCTTGACGCGCGGTCTCTTCCGGCGTCTGGAAGAGCGGACCGACGTCGACGTCGAAGCCCATGTCGGCGAAGGCCGTTGCGATCACTTTCGCGCCGCGATCATGGCCGTCTTGGCCCATCTTCGCGACCAAGAGGCGCGGCCTGCGACCTTCGCGCGTCTCGAAGGCACGCGTGAGCTCGAGCACGTCGTTGAGCTCGTTCGATGACTGACTCACCTCGCTACTATACACGCCGCTGATGGAGCGCGTCGTGGCCTCGTGGCGGCCCCAGACCTTCTCCAATGCGTCACTGATCTCGCCGACGCTGGCCCGCAGGCGCACGGCGGCAACCGCGAGCTCGAGCACGTTGCCTTCGCCGGTATCGGCGCTCTTGGTCAGCGCATCGAGCGCGGCGCGCACCTTGCCCGCGTCCCGCTGCTTGCGCAGCTGATCGAGGCGATGGATCTGCGCTGCGCGCACCTCGGTGTTCTCGACCTTGAGGATCTTCAGCTTCTCTTCGCGTTCCGGCGGATACTTGTTCACGCCGACGATCGTCTGACGACCGGAATCGATGCGCGCCTGGGTGCGCGTTGCAGCTTCTTCGATGCGCAGCTTCGGCAAGCCTGCTTCGATCGCTTTGGCCATGCCCCCGAGCCCCTCGACCTCTTCGATCAAGGCCCACGCGCGCTGTGCCAGATCGTGCGTCAAGCGCTCGACGTAGTAGCTGCCGCCCCACGGATCCACGCTGCGGCACACGCCGGTTTCCTGCTGCAAGTAGATCTGCGTGTTGCGTGCGATGCGCGCGCTGAAGTCGGTCGGCAGCGCGAGCGCTTCGTCGAGCGCGTTGGTGTGCAGCGACTGCGTGTGACCGCACGCAGCGGCCAGCGCTTCGATGCAGGTACGCGCGACGTTGTTGAAAGGATCCTGCGCGGTCAGGCTCCAGCCGGAAGTCTGGCAGTGCGTGCGCAGCGCCATGGACTTCGCGTCCTTCGGGTTGAAGCCCTTGACGATCTTCGCCCAGAGCATGCGCGCGGCGCGCATCTTCGCCACTTCCATGAAGAAGTTCATACCCACGGCCCAGAAGAACGAGAGGCGCGGCGCGAACTTGTCGATCGAGAGACCGGCCGCGATACCGGTGCGGATGTACTCGAGACCGTCCGCGAGCGTGTAGGCGAGCTCGATGTCGGCCGTCGCTCCGGCCTCCTGCATATGATAGCCCGAGATGCTGATGCTGTTGAACTTCGGCATCTTCTGCGACGTGAACGAGAAGATGTCGCCGATGATGCGCATCGACGGCTTCGGCGGATAGATGTACGTGTTGCGAACCATGAACTCCTTCAGAATGTCGTTCTGAATGGTTCCGGTCAGCTTCTCGAGCGATACGCCTTGCTCTTCGGCGGCGAGGATGTAGAGCGCCATGACGGGCAGCACGGCGCCGTTCATGGTCATCGACACGCTCATCTGATCGAGCGGAATGCGATCGAACAGGATGCGCATGTCGAGGATCGAGTCGATCGCGACGCCAGCCATGCCGACGTCACCTGCAACGCGCGGGTTGTCGGAGTCGTAGCCGCGGTGCGTGGCCAAGTCGAACGCGATCGACAGACCTTTTTGCCCCGCCGCCAGGTTGCGACGGTAAAACGCGTTGCTGTCTTCTGCAGTCGAGAAGCCCGCGTACTGGCGCACGGTCCACGGCTGCTGCACGTACATCGTGGGGTAGGGACCGCGCACGAACGGCGGCAGACCTGGCATGTAGTTGAGGTGCTCGACGCCCTGCAGATCGCGCGCGCTGTAGAACGGCTGCACGTCGATCTGTTCGGGCGTGTGCCAGAGCAGCTCGGGAGACGCGGCGGGAGCGCTCGCGTTCTTGATCGCAATCGCGTCGAGCTCGAGTTTGCTGAAGTCCGGAATCTTACTCATGACGCAACTCCCATCCGGTCGAGCAGGCCCGCGAGCGTTTGAACCACATCGGCGCCCATGAAGACGAACGTCGAGACGCCGGCGGTCTTCCACGCGGCTTCCTGCTCACCGGGGCGGCCCGCGAGCAATACTTCGCCCGCGCCTTTGGCTTGCAAGAGGGCCGCCACCTTCGGCACCCACTCCAGGTATTGCTCATCGCTGCCACACAGGATGGCGAAGCTCGCGCCCGACGCCGCGAATGCAGCGGCCGCATCTTCCGCAGTGGCGAACCCGTCGTTGTCGAGCACGGCGATGCCGCCCGCGTTGAAGAAGCCAGTCGAGAAGGTCGAGCGCGCTTTGTGCTGCGGGATGGCGCCGAGATTCGCGAGAAACACGGTCGGACGCGTACCGGTCTTCTTCAGGTGCGCGTCCGAGCGCGTGCGCAGCGCCTCGAAGGGCTCCGCGTTGCGACGTATCGGCAGCGGCTTCATGCGCGCAGCACCCGCGTGCTGCGTGACCGCGTTGCCCATCGTCGAGCCCGCGACGGGCTCGCGCACGACCGGCTCTTCGCCGAGGTTGGCGAACTCGCTGACACCCGTGAGCGCCACCGCCCGCTTGCGAATCGCCGCGATGCGCTTGGCTGCGACTTCGGCGATCTGCTTTTCCACGACGCCGCTCAGCAACGCGGCCTGCATGCCGCCCGCGGCTTCGATGCTCTGAAACACCTTCCAGCCTTCGCGGGCGAGCTGATCGGTCAGCGCCTCGACGTAGTAGCTGCCACCCGCGGGATCCGCGACCTGCGTGACGTGCGCTTCTTCGTTCAACACGATCTGCACGTTGCGCGCGATGCGCCGCGCGAACCCATCCGACGGGCCGATCGCTTCGTCGAAGCCCGTAGTGGTGAGCGAGTCCGCGCCGCCCGCCATCGCCGAGAACGCTTCAGTGGTGGCGCGCAGCATGTTCACCCAGGGGTCGCGCTGCGTCTTCGTGCGATGCGAGGTGACCGCATGGATGGTCGTGTTCTGCGCGGCGTCGCTGCCGCCGCCAGCGGCAACGACCTTCGCCCAGCACGCGCGCAGCGCGCGCAGCTTCGCCATTTCGGTGAACAGGTCACCGCCGATGCTGCACACGAAGCCGATGCGGCGTGAAGCGTCGTCGAGACTCACGCCCGCGTCGCTCAGCCAGCGCAGATATGTGACGCCGGTGGCGAGCGCGTAGCCGAGCTCCTGCGGGCTGCTGGCTCCCGCGTCGTGGTACGGAACGGTCGACACCGCGGCGGCGAGCAAGCGCGTGCCTTCGAGGTTGCGCACGAGGTCGACAAGCACCGCGCGCGCGGCGTCGAGCGAGTAGGGCAGACTGCCGTCGCTGGCCAACGCGGCGAGCGGATCGCAGGTGAGCGTGCCGCGCAGCGCAGCCGGCGCGACCGAGCGCTTCTTCGCGACGGCGAGCAGGTGCTTGAGCAAAGGCAGCGCGTTGCCGCCCGCATCGAGCATCAGCGACACCCGCGCGAGGTCGACGTTCTTCAGGATCTCGTCCAGCTGGTCGGTCGAACCGCAGGCGATGCCGGCCGTGCTCGAGCCGCCGCCGCGCGCATTGCCGTCGAAGCGCAGCCAGAGCGAGCGCGCCCCCCGCGCGAGGTCCGCGGCGATCTCGGACTGCAGACGCGCCACGTCGGCAAGCTCGTGCAGCGGGCGACAGTCCCACGCGCTACCGTGGTGGCCGGTAGGCGAGCTGCCCCGGCGATACGGGGGCAGCCCGGGGAAGCCCGCGCCATCCGCGGCTGCTGGAGCATCGCGGTCCACGTAGAGCGGCTGCACGTCGAGACCATCGAGCGTGCGCGTGACGAGGCGCTTTTGAAAATCCGCGCCCTTGAGATCTTTGTCGACCTGCGCCCGCCAGGTCTCGAAGTCGACCTCGGGGAACTCGGCCAAAAGCTTGTCTTGCATGGGCTCTTCGATACCGGGACACACCCGCGCGCGCAAGCCTGCACGGATGAGCGGCCCCCGCTCGACCCCGCCGACTTTCGCGCGCGGGAGCACCATGAAATCGACGCGCGCGGAAGCACGGTGGTAGTGTGCTCGTATCATGGCGCGGGTCCTGCACATCGAGGACGACCCGGTAAACCGGTTGCTCGTCCGCAAGATCCTGGGCGCTGTTGGGCACGAAGTGCTCGACGCGGAGTCGGGGCTCGAAGGCATTCGGCTCGCCGAGGCGCACAAGCCCGACATCGTCTTGGTGGACATCAACATCCCGGGGCTCGACGGCTACGAGGTCACGCTGCGCCTGCGCGGCATGCCGAGCATGATGGGTAAGCCGATCGTGGCGATCACCGCCGAGGGCGACCGCGAGACCACCATCGCCGTGGGCGCCGACGGTCTGATCCTGAAGCCGATCGACGCGGGGCGCTTTCCCGCGTTGATCGAGAAGTACCTGTCGGGCCACACCGAACGCACCGAGCGCGACAGCGACAGTGCCGAGCTGCTGCGCACCCAGACGCAAAAGATCATGGAGCGCTTCGAGCAAACGGTCTCGCGCCTGTCCGAAGCCAACCGTCGACTCGAGGAAAACGCGCGCTTGCGGCAGATGTTCCTGCAGAACCTCAGCCACGAGTTTGCGACGCCGATGACGCCGGTCGTGGGCTATCTGCGCCTTCTGCTCGACGAAGAGGCCGGGCCGCTCACGCCGCTCCAGCGCAAGTGCCTAGAGTCGATCGACACCTCTACGCAGAAGCTGCGCTCGCTGATCGACACGCTGCTCGACGTGAGTCACCTCGAGACCGGTCGCCTGCACCTGTACGAGCGTGACTACGATTTCGCCGCAGTGGTGGCGCGTGCGCTGACCGAGGTCAGCAGCCGCTTTCGACAAGCCGGCATCGAAGTGGCGTGCGAAGAGGTGCCGGTGGAAATGCCGGCGCGGGGCGATCCCGACAAGCTGCGTCGCGCCATGGTTCACATCCTCGACAACGCGGCGAAATTCTCCTCGCGCGGCTCGACCGTAGCCGTCGGCGTGCGCCAAGTCGCGCGCGGCGACGGAACGCCGGATGCGTATCAGTTCGTGGCCGCCGACAGCGGCGTCGGCATCTCGGTAGAAGCGCAGAAGCAGATCCTGGAGCCGTTCTTTCAAGCAGACGGCTCGCGCACGCGCAAGCACGGTGGCGTCGGGCTCGGCCTGGCGTACGCGCGGCATGTCGCGGAAGCGCTCGGCGGTGGCATCGAAGTGCAGAGTCCGCCCGAGCTGACCGTGGCCGGGCGGCGCTTGGCCGGCACCGCGATCATGCTCACGGTGAAGCAAACGCCACCGCGCCGGGAAGCTCAGTCCTGATCTACTTAGACCACCACGCAGCGACTCCGCTCGACCCGCGCGTCATGGCCGCGATGGATGCAGTCCGGGCGCGCGCTTGGGCGAACTCGGCGAGTGTGCATGCGGCGGGGCGCGCAAGTCGCAGCGTGCTGGAGAGCGCCAGGGAACAGGTCGCGGCAGCCCTCGGCGCGCGGAACCCCGATCTGGTGTTCACGAGTGGCGGCACGGAGGCGTGCAACCTCGCGATCCACGGGCGACTTGCGTTGGCCAGCACGGGCGAGCACGTGATCACGACGGCCGTCGAGCACCCAGCGGTCTTCGCAAGTCTCGCGGCCGTGTGCGCGGCGCGCGACCTCGAGCTGACGACGCTCGCGGTACCGGGAGGTGCACCACCTGATCCCGAGGTGCTGCGCGCGCAGCTGCGCCCGAACACGCGCCTAGTCGCGATCCAATGGATCAACCACGAGACAGGCACCGTCTTTCCCGTGGCGGAGTATGCTCGCGTGTGTCGGGGCGCCGGCGTTCCGCTGTTCGTCGATGCCGTTCAAGGGCTCGGCAAGCTGCCGCTGTCGGTCGAGGAGCTGGGCGCAGACCTCGTGGCGTGCGCTGCGCACAAGACCGGCGGACCTGCGGGCTCCGGCGCGCTTTGGGTGCGGCATGGTGTCGATCTCGATCCCGTGCTGCATGGCGGCTCGCAAGAGCGCGGACGACGCGGCGGCACACCGGACGTCGTGGCGCACGCGGGCTTCGGCGCCGCGTGCCAGCTGCTCGGCGAGCGGCTCGCAGCACAACCGCGCATCGCCACGCTGCGCGACCGCATGGAGCACGCGTTGCTCGTGCTCGGCGCAGTGCGCAACGCGAGCAGCGGTCCACGCGTGTCCACGGTGAGCAACACGAGCGTTCGGGGCTGGCGCGGTGAAGCGCTGATCGCCGCGCTCGACGTCGAAGGCTTAGCCGCCAGCAGCGGCGCCGCATGCTCGTCGGGCCTGCAAGAACCCTCACCGGTGCTGCGAGCCATGCATCCGGACCAACCGTGGCGTGCCGGGGCCGCGCTGCGCCTGAGCTTTGGCGTCGAAACCACTGAAATCGAGCAGGAATCCGCGCTGACCTTGATCGCGAAAGTGCTCGCGCGACCGCCCGCGTGACGATCTTCGACGACGGCTGAAGTAGCAGGGCAAAATGTTAGGTTCGCGTGCGGTTTCGATCGCAGGTACCCGAAATTGAAAAGGGTTCCTAGACAGCGTTTTCGTCCGCAATCGTTCGCTTGAAGAGAACGCGCGGCTTGACCTCGGGGCCTGGCTGCGGCACGAGAAGCGACCCGATGGCGACTTCGAGACGCATGCGTGTGCTGGTGGCGATGAGCGGCGGCGTGGACTCGTCGCTCGCAGCGGCGCTGCTCAAGGAGCAGGGCCACGATGTGATCGGCGTGACGTTGCACCTGTGGGACGCCGAAGGCGGTGACAAGGTCGGCCGCTGCTGCGCGCCGGAAGACCGCGACGACGCGCGGCGCACGTGCGAGCACTTGGGCGTGCCGCACTACGTAATCGACGAACGCGAGGCGTTCCGAAAGCACGTCGTCGATCCATTCGTCTCGCTGAACCTCTCGGGCCGCACGCCGATCCCGTGCGTGGCCTGCAATCAGCAGGTGAAGCTCTCGCGGCTGTGGCAGCTCGCGGAGAGCTTCGGCGCAGACCGCCTGGCCACGGGACATTACGCGCGTATCGTCGATGATGGCGTCGGCGGCGTGCACCTGCTGCGCGGGCACGATGCCGATAAGGATCAAAGTTACTTCCTGTTCGGCGTGCCGCAGGACGTGCTGCGCAACTTGATCCTGCCGCTCGGCGAGCTGAAGAAGCCGGATGCGCGGCTCGCGGCGCAGCGCTTGGGCCTGTCGAACTGGAACAAGCCGGACTCGCAAGAGCTGTGCTTCGTGCCGGACGGGGACGTGCGCGGGTTCGTGGCGCGGCACGCGGACGCGGCGCCGGCGGAGCGAGCTGGCCGATCGGGCAACGTGATCGACGAGAGTGGTCAGGTGCTCGGCACGCACGCGGGCATCGAAGGCTTCACGGTCGGGCAGCGACGCGGGCTCGGCATCCCAGGCGCGGAGCCGCGCTATGTGCTGCGCGTGATCGCGGACAGCCGCGAGGTCGTCGTCGGTCCGGCCGAGCGCCGTGCACAGCGCGACCTGCACGCCGAAGGCGTGATGTGGACGAGTCAGCCGCCAGAGGCACCGTTCGAGGGCCACGTTCGGATTCGCTCGCGGCATAGCGCCGCGGCAGCCGAGGTGACGCCGTCAGCGAGTGGCTTCCGCGCGCGCTTCGCGGAGCCGCAGCTGGCCATTGCACCCGGCCAAGCCGCCGTGATCTACGTGCGGGACCGGGTCGTCGGCGGCGGCTTCATTGTCTGAGCGCAACCACCGACGCCCCACGAAGCGCTCGACGGAGCGCTCGACGGAGCGCTCCACGCAGCGCTCCACGACGCAGGGCGCGCGGCGACCCGAAGAGCCGCGGACGGTGCTCGTGGGTACCGTCCGCGACGTCACGCAGGAGGGCGCGTGCGCGGTCGAGACCGAGCAAGGCGTAGTGTTGACCTACGGCGCGCTCCCGGGTGAAGCGGTGCGCGTGCGCATTCGCGAGCGCAGGCAGGGCGTGCTGCGGGGCGAGCTCGAGCGCGTGGTCACGCCATCGCCGGATCGGCGAGAGCCCGCGTGCACGCTCGCCGCACGCTGCGGCGGCTGCCCCTTGATGTCGCTGCGCTCCCAAGCGGCGCGCGCTCTCAAGCTCGAGCACGTGGCGCGCGCGGTGCAGGGCGTTTGCCTGCCTGACGTGCTGCCGCAGTTCGAAGCGCCGGGCCAAGAGCTGGGCTACCGGCGGCGCGTGAGGCTGTCGTTTCGCAAGACCGGAGCGGGCACGCTGCTCGGCTACCACGCGGCGGGCTCGCGCTTGCTGATCGACGCGCCGACCTGCTTGGTCCTGGAAACCGCGCTGCAGAACGCACTTTCGGCGCTGCGAAGCGCGCTCTTTCCCACGCTCGAAGGAGCTGGAGAGATCGAGCTCGCGCAGGTGGAACCGGACGGCGTCGTCGTGCACATCGCGTGCGACGCACCGGCGCTGCCCGCGCTGTACCGCGCAGCGGAAGGCCTGGTCGGCAACGCAGGAATCCGCGGTGTCGAGCTGCGCGTTCAGAAAGGAGCGCCGGCAACGTTCGGCGACACACGCCAGGCGAGCATCGCTGGCGACGGCCTTCCGTTGCGCGCACCCGTGAGCAGCTTCGCCCAGGCCAACAGCGACGTGAACGCCCGGCTGTGCGCGCTCGTGACCGAGCTTGCCGAGGCCCGCGGGGCACGGCTGCTCGAGCTCTACGCGGGGCACGGCAACCTAACCGTCGCGCTGGCTCGACAAGCCGCGGAGCTCGACGCCTTCGAGCTGGATGCCGCCGCCGCCGAGGCGTGTCGCCTGAATCTTCGTGAGCGTGGTCTCGACGCGGCTCGCGTTCATGCGAGCGACGCAAGCGACCTCGCAAACACCGAACGCGCCGTCCGCTCGGCCGATACGATCGTGCTCGACCCGCCGCGTGGCGGTGCGCCAGGGCTTTCTGCCCTGGTGGCGCGCTGTCGCCCGGCGCGCGTGGTTTACGTGTCGTGCCACATGACTACGCTGGGCCGAGATCTGCGCGCCCTTGCGGCGCTCGGCTATCGGGCGGACCGAGTCCACGCGCTCGATATGTTCCCGCAAACGGCTCACATCGAAGCGGTCGTGCGCTTGCAACGTGGCGTAGATCCCCAATGATTGTCTCGCGCGAGTTGAACGCGCTGCCTGCGTCGTATTAGCGTGCGCCCGCCATGAAGTGCCCGTTCTGCAGCTGTGTCGACAACAAGGTCATCGACTCGCGCCTTTCCCAAGGCGACGAAGTCACGCGTCGACGGCGCGAGTGCGAGCGCTGCACGCGTCGCTTCACCACCTACGAGCGCATCGAGCTGGTGCTGCCGATGGTCGTGAAGAAGGACGCCCGGCGCGAGCCCTTTGACCGCTTGAAGGTCATGGCCGGGCTACGGCGCGCCTGCGAGAAGCGACCGGTTGCCTCGGACCAGCTCGAAGCCTTGGTCGACAAGATCGAGCGCGACCTGGTGGAATCGAGCGAGAAAGAGATCGAGTCGTCGCGCATCGGCGAAGAGGTGATGCGCGGGCTGAAGGAGCTGGACCAGGTGGCGTACGTGCGCTTCGCGAGCGTGTACCGCAGCTTCAAGGACATTCACGAGTTCATGGCCGAGCTGTCGCGCCTGCTCACACACCCCAAGGGCGACGGTGAGTGAGAAAGCTCCACGCGTGCGCGGCTCGGTTGACGCGCGCTTCATGAAGCGCG
>JADGRF010000294.1 GCA_017881055.1 Sandaracinaceae bacterium | reverse complement strand
GCGCCGCGTGCGAGTCTGGAAAAAATTGGCACCAAGATTGGCACCAAGGAAAGCGTGCGATCTCGCAAGTCCGCGAGATCTTTAGTGGGCCATGAAGGATTTGAACCTTCGGCCAATGGATTAAGAAGGGCGCGCGCAGGTCACCCACCAACGAAAACAAGGGGTTTTCTGCACGTTGGGTACGCTCAAACATGGCGATACTCCGCCAGTCGAGCGACGTTGGCCACGTCGTTGGCCAGTTCAGGAATGGCCTTCGAGATGTCCGGGAACGGCTGATAGCGCGTGTCCTCGAGCATGCGCGCGCCGCGCTCGTAGCGCTGGATCATCGCGGCCGACATGTGCCCCGTGCGGTCGGAGATCCAACCGTAGCCCTTGCCCGCACGATGCGCCCACGTAACGAACGTGGCCCGCATGTCGTGGAAGCGCAGCGGCTCCACGTTGCCAGCCTTCGAGAACAGCAGCTCGCGAGTCACGCCGGCGGCCTTCAGGTCAGCACGGAGCGTTTCGGCTTCGCGCCCTTCCCTGCATCCGAGGTCGGCCACGATCAAGGCGTCGCCCTTGGGGTTGCCGTTGTGCTCGCGCCAGCGCGTGAGTAGCAGCACGAGCGTTTCCGGCACCTCGAAGTGCTGCGCGGTCCCCGTCTTGCTCACGAGCGACACGATCGTGCGCTCCTGAAAGTTCACGCTCCCCCACGTGAGCGCGCTCAGTGAGCCCTTGCGCAAGCCGGTGTAGACGGCCAGCGCGTAGTACACGCGCCGTGCGACGGGCACGCTCTGGCAGCCAAGCACCGACAGCAGCTCGGCCGGATACAAGAACCCGTAGAGCTTCGCCGCGTCCTTGCTCGGCCGCAGGTCGACGGACACGGGGTTGTCCTTGCGGAGCCGACCCGGCTTGATCGCCAGGTCGAAGAGCCGCCGCATGACCTGGTAGACCTGGAACCGGGTAGCCTGCCGCCAAGGGCGCTTCATGCGCGTTTCGGCGGCCTGCGCGGCCTTGGCCATGCAGCGCTCGATGTCCTGCTCGGTGATGTCAGCGACGGCCAGACCGCCGATGTGCGGGTAGACGTGCGCGGTCAGTCGCACCTTGTCTGCCCCGGCCGACTTCTTGGGCTTGAGCCCTCGCACCTGCCCGTGGATCTTGTAGAGTTCGTTCGACGTCCACAGCTCGCCGAACTGCTTGACGGTGAGCCGCGCCGACAGACGCTCTTGCTCGCGCTGGAACGCCTGCGTGCGCACCTGCTCGGAGACCTGCTCGGCGTACTGCGCGGCCAGCTCGCGATCGCCTTCCTTGTCGGTCAGGAAGCGGCCCTCGGGAGTCGAGAGCTTGAAGCGCTCGCGTTGCTTCTGGCCCGGGACGCTCACGCGCGCGAACCAGCACCCGTGCTGCCCCCGGCCCACCCATTCGGGATAGCCCTTGCCGTAGCGGCTTGCGGTTGGATCAGGCATGGCTCGCACCCCCCGCCACCAGCTTCAGTTTCGGCCGCTTGGCTTCGGCTTCTCGGCACGTCGACTCGGTCAAGGATTCGGCGGCGGCCAATTCCCGCAGTCGCGTCGCGCCCGGCGCAAACTGGCGGATGATTGCCAGCGTGCGCACGACGTACTCCCGATCGTCATCACTCAAGCCCGCCAGTCGGTCCGCCAACCACTTGGTGCGGCGCTCGATGTTGAGCTCCACGAGCTTCAGCGCTTCGCGTGCGAACCTCTCTGTTTTCGTCTGGCTCGGGCGCTTCGTTCTGCGCAGTGCCCTATCCACGAGCCGGCAGAACATCGGCGTAACGTGTCGGCCGGTCCTTGCTTCCACGAGCTCGGCGATCTCGACGATCAGGTAGGCGCGGCGGTAGGTCATGCCGATCTCGTCGGCTTTGTAGTACCGGTTCACCGCCGCATAGCGCCGGCTGCTTGCCGCGCATTCGGCTACTTCGGCGTCATCGATCGTGGGCAAACGGCCCGTCATCACCACGCCGCCTGCGATGCTGGCGCTGTCTTCGGTGCTCATGGTCAGGCCGCCTTCCCGGCCGGCGCCGCGGGCTCGAGATCTGCTTCGGGCGCATCACAGAACCCGCACGCGACGCGCAGCGGGTCAGACATCACGCCGTCGACCGCGTTGTGTTCGTCGCTGTCCACGGGGCCGTAGGCACCGTTGGTTGCGCCGGCGAGCGCATCGAGCGCGTCGTCCACCGAGCCCTGCAACCCTAGCGGGGTGTTCACGATGTTGCACAGGTGGTTCATCTGGGCGCGCAGGCGCGCGTAGCGATAGGCCCGCGCCGGGAACTCGCCGCCGTCCACCCACGCCTGCAGCTCGGCGTGGATCTCCCGAGCGCGCGCGAAGTCGCGATCTTGCAGCTCGCGCTGCGCCTTGCACTCGGCCTCGAGCTGCGCGAGCTCGGCGCGGCTGTGGGCGAGCATGGCAGCCGTCTGGCGGCGGCGGTCTGTCTCCCACGCTTCGGGGGTGGTGTTCGTGTTACCGTTCTGCTTGTCCATGGGGGGTCTCTCCTGTGGGCCATGGCCTCGGCTGTTGATAGCAGCGCGGGGCCGTTTCATCGCTGCCGGGATGGCAGCAGAGTTTCAGCGCTTGCGCGGCTTCGTCGGCTTTGCGGGCTGCTCGCCGAACACTTCCGCATGGCGGCGGCGGATGAATTGCCGCACCACGTCGGAGGGCGTCATGCCATCGCGCCGTGCCAACTCTCCGATCATCCGGTGCTCGTCGTCGGTGACGAGAATGTTGAGCCGCTTCTCGAATCGCTTTGGTGCCATATGAGCCTACTATGAGCGTACTACGGTCATGCTGTCAAGCCCCCGCGAAACAAGCCTGTTTCAGGGCTTCCTGCCCGACGATTCCGCCTTCGCTGGCACTGCGGCCTGCACAACTGTAACCGGGGCGGGCGTTACGGTGATCGCTGGGTACACATTGACGATCGGCGCCTTCGACTGCGGCTGCGTTTGCGGGCGCAGGATGGGAACGAGCGACTGAGCCGCCGCTGCCACGGCGATGACGATTGTCAGCCACACCATGCGATCTTGAGAACGCCACATCGCGTTGGTATTGGCTTCTGCGCGCGTCTGCGCCGCAGCATTGTCTGCCCGCGCCTGCTCACGCGCCTTTCGGCCCTCTTCCGCGTTGCGCTGGGATGACTCGGTATACTCGCTCAACGCAGCGACGAGAAAGTCAGCCTCGGCGGCGCGCTCTGCCGCCTTAGTCATGTCAAACCTACGTTGCCATTCGGCGTAGTCCTGAGGAGAACCCCAGTGCGCGGCGTTGGCCGCCTCCCAGCGCTCCTCTCGCGCCAGACGCAGCTTCTCCAGGGCCGCTGCAACCGTTTGACGTCCGTGGTCTGACATGTATCGAAGGATACGCTGGGGTTTCCTGCTGTCATGAAATCGGCCGTTCCGCACCCTGCTGTGCTGCCGCCGCTTGCAAGGCCAGGGCGCCGTCAGCAACGGTGCGCACCGGCTCCACGAACAGATCCGCCACCTCTGCACCGCCCGCACCGAGCGGGATGTGCCGCACGCCGCGCACGATGTAGTCGGCGCAGTCGACGCCACGGCCCAGGCGCACGAGCTCGCCGACGCGAGGCACGCAAGCGAGCGTGATCGGCTCACCGGGCTCGGTGCCTCCCATGAACACGGGCGTGCATCGAAACCCGTCTGCGACGGCCGCACGCGACGGTTGCGCGGCCATCACGACCGGGCGAGCCACGAGCAGCAACGCCCTACGGTGCGCCGCTGCCGGCTGCAAGGCGTCGCGCTGCTTGCGGATGCGCTCGAAGAGCACGAAGCCCCAACCGGCCAGATCGAGCGCCTCCTGCGCGAGCTCTTCGAGCAAGTGGTCGGGGTCGCGCGTGAAGCTGCGATCACCGTACACCGCGCGGCCCGCCTCGAGGCGAGCACGCACGGCGTCGGTGAATGCGGGGAAGCTGGCGAGTGGATCGGTCATGCTCGCCGGCCTTCCGATCCGAGTAGCGAAACGAAACGCCCGGTGACGTCGAGATCGCGATCAGGCCCGTTCGGAAAGTATGCGCGTAGCTCCTCGATCATCTGGTCCACCGCAGCGCCCCAACCGCGGCCCGGTGCGACCTCTTGCGACAACACGCAGATGTCGTACAGCACGATTGCACCGCGGAACGAAACGCCATGTTCTTGCACGGCGGCGACCCGATGGTTTCCGCCGTCGACCTTGGCGCCGTCGTTGATCACGATCGGCTCGCCGGGCCACAAGAACTCGCCCGCGCGCATGGCTGCTGCGTAGCGCTGTACCTTCGCCAAATCGTTAGGCCGCGCCTGCCACCCGCTCACGAGCGCGGCGTTCACTTCCGCGACTGCGACGACGCGCCGGCTGTAGATGAGATCCGTCATGCGCTGCAACCTACGCGTACAGAAGGTTGATGTGCGCCCAGTGTCTTGGGAACGGGTGACATGTCAGCTGCACTTTCTGTGTGAGTGGTGAGAGGGAATGCCCTTCGACACGCCCCCCTCCGGTAGCCATGCAAGAAACCCGGAGAGGGGCGACCCGCCGGGCCGTTCGGCGGGAACCGCGCAGGAAAACGCGGCGGTCTATGTGCGGGGCTATGGTCTCCTGCGAATCAGGACGCCCCGTAATCTGTGTCAGGCGCGCGGGACCATCCGATCGGTTTCGTCGGTGGCGCGTGGTGCGCGGCCTTCGAGTGCAGCCGTCAGCTGCTCAGAGGGTGGGACGCGGTTTGCAGTGTCGGCGCCCAAGAACTGCAGCGCAGTGGCCAGGTCAGGCGTGCGGATCCACTGCTCCGATTCCATGCGCATCTGCGATCGGCGTTCGATCGGCTTGCACGTCAGGAGCTGAGTGCACAGCACGGTCCCCAGCGCGATCCGCTCGTAGCCCTCGGTGTGCATCCCGAGAGAGCGCGCGCCCGGCGCGACACCAAGCCGCGCTTGCAAGGCGTAGGCTTCATCGTGCGCCAGCGCCGTATCAGCGACGATCGCGTCGACTTCTGCGAGCGCTTCGAGCGCGGACCGATGGGCTGCGGCGATGCGTTCAGCGGCCGGCCGCAGCTTCTCGCGTAGCGCGTTGATGTCCGCCGTCTGCAGGAGCTTGGCGAGGCGCGCGCGGTCGCGTTGCTCTGCCGCTGCCGCCTCCGATTCCTTCGCGCTGGCGATGCACTGGCGCAGGAAGCTGCAACGGTCTTCCGCGTCGTTCACCTCCGCGGTGGCGGCTTTGAACGCGTCCAGGTCGGCGGCGGCGCGAACGTTGGCTTTGAGCTTCTGCACGAGCGTTTCCGCGTCGGCGAGCTCTACTTCGAGGCTCTTCAGGTCTTTGGCTTTCATGGGTTCCTTGTTTCGTTTGGGGTTAGTTCTGATCAGGTCGTGGCGGGTTCCGGTCGGTGACGGGCACGCGCATCATGTCGACGGTGCCCATGCTCTGAAGGCTCAGGCTGCGCAGCTGCATACGTAGGAGGGCGTTCTCGCGCTCGAGCTGCGGCCCGCGTTCGACCCACATTTGCAAACCCATCACGTGGCCAGTGGCCGCCGTGAGTGACGGCGTGCCGGTGATCTCGAGCAGCTGCGCCACCTCTGCAGTGGGCTCTGCCTTGCGCGGCTCTGCCCATCGCGTGCGCAGCTCGGTGTAGAGCTCGGCCACCTTGGCTTGGTGCTCCGAACGTTCGGCGTTCTGGCTTTCGACCATGCCCCGGAAGATGCGCAAGCACGCAGCGGGGTCGTGGCCCAGCAGCTTGCAGAGCCAATCCTTCACGCGGCCCTCGGGGGCGTCGGCGTGGACGTGGTGGTGATGTAGGCGCGCAGCTCGGCAACGGGGCGTTGCGCGTACTGCGTGATCTGCTCGGCCGTGAGCCTGCCCTGCTTCTTGCCGAGCCTCACGAGTGCGTGGAACTCCGGCCGCTCTTGCCGCCAGGTCTGGTACGCGGTGCGCAGCTGATGGAACCGGTCAGGGTTGCTCAACTGGAGTGCGGCGCGCTCCATGTTCGAGAAGGCCGCGAAGAACTGTGCATCGGTCTTTTTGGGGGTGTTCGGTGTGGTCATTACCTTCTGCTTCCGTACGTGGACCCGTCGGGTCGTTTGATCTTGATGTCGTCACCTGCCGCCGAGTAGCGGCCGGGAATGTGGATCACCCTGCCTGTGTCGATGCCGCTGATGCGTTCGGCGTGCATGACGGCAAGAGCAACGCTCGGCGCGAAATCGCAGTGGCGCCCGTTGCTCGTGTGTGGGAGGTGAATCTTCACGCCGCTTGACGTCGCGCGCTGGCGAAGAGCAAGCAGGTCGTTGCGCAGCACGGGATCTGGGGGCAGCTCGAGGTCACCGTTGCCAAGCAGAGCTTTCAGCCGTTGATACGGCACATCGCGGTCAACGGCGGGGTGCTCGACAAGCGAGAGCCCGACGGCGCGCGCATGGTCGGCCATCGCATCGAACGACCAGCCGTCCACGTGGATGCGCTGCACGCCGTAGGGCTTGAGCGTCGCCGCCACTTCCGCGAGCGTGTCGCGCGGGCTGAGTGGCTTGGACTTCGAGCCGGCCCACGACCAGACACCACCGACGATCACGCGCTTGCGTTGCTGTTCGCCGTCGTCGAGTGCAGGCGACTTCTGCAACGGCTCCGACCAGGCAACGGCAAGCGTCCAGTGGTTACCACGTGTCGCGGGGTCCATGCCGGCAGCGAACGCCCGTCCGGGACGGTACAGCGGCGACGTGCGCACCGCGGGATCGACCAGCGCAGCACCGAGGTACGCGCTGTCAGCGTCCACCCACTCGGCGCCGTACTCACGCGCAGCCGTGTCGGGGTCTTCGGCGGCGATCTCGTCAATCTGCGACTGCGGGAAACTCGGGTTGAGCGCTCGCGTCGGTGCGTGCACGACCAGCGTGCGGCCGGGCTTGCCGAAGTGCTTCTTGTAGAGCTCGTACAGCAAGCCCACGGGGCCGAACGGGCTCGAGATCAGCCAGCCCTGACAGCCGGGCAGCAAGCGGGTGCGCGCCGCCTTCAGGATGTCTTCGGCGTTCACGACCGCGCCGGTTCCCTCGGTGCCGAACTGCGCGACCTCTTCGAGCACGAAGCCGACCAGCCAGCGGTTGCGCACGCTCAGACCGCCACGTGCGGCGGCGACCACCACCACCTCGACGCGGCGCCCGTCGGGGCGGCAGATCACCGCCGTGTCGCTCGTGGGCTCGCCTTCGATGAAGCGGCAGAGCACGGGCGAGGCCTGCAGGATGCCGCACAAGATCGTGAACGTGGCGCGAGCAGCGTCGACCGTCGGCGCGATGATCGGGAAGCGCGGCAGCTCGTGCGATTGCAGCTGCGACAGGTCGGCCGTCAGGCTGGCGTGGATGGCCGCGCATGAGGCGAGCCAGCTCTTGCCGCCGCGCACGCCGGCGATGAGCACGACCAGCGCCGGCAGCACGGGGGCGAGCTCGGCCACACCGAAGTGCCGCGCGCACGCCTCGCCGTCGATCACACCTTCGAGCGGGCGCCCCTGCGCGGCGCGGGCGATGGCCAGCTGCAGCGGCGAGGTGGGGACAGCCGCGAAGCCCTGGCCGACGAAGACCTGCTCAAGCGTCAGGCCGGTAAGCGGGTTGGCGGTCATGGCGCACCCCGTGGCTTCGAGGCGTTCGCCACCAGGGCAGCGAGAGCGTCGCCGTCCGTTGCGCCCTTGCGTGGCTTCCCAAGCAGGCCGGCCGTCACGATCGCGGCCGTCGAGCTCCGCTCTGCTCGACCCTGGCACCGCGCGGCTTGCTCGAGCAGGCGTTGCCCTTGGTCGGTGGCCAGGCCTGCGGCGGCGGCGGCAAGGGTGAGCTGCACCGCGACTGTCGACTGCGTTGCCCATGCGAGCAGGTGCGACAGCGCGATCGGGCTGTCGGTGCGCAGCTCACTCTTCGCGGCTCGGAACTGTTGCAGGGCTTGCTTCGCTAGCGCCGCCTGTGCGCCCTCAGGTGACGCGCCAGCGCCGGACCCTTGCGAACCCATCGCCACGACGATGGCGGCCCGCATGCTGGCGAGCAGGGAGCGCTTTGCGGCGCGGTGCGGCCGTTGCGGCGCGGCGGTCGGCTCGGAAGCGGCGGAAGATGGACGCGGCTTCGCGTCGCGCAAGCGCGTCGACTGCAAACGTGGGCGCTCGTGCTGGCGCTCGAAGGTGCCGGCGGTCATGCGGACACCAGTGCGGGTAGGCTCGAGTGGTGCCGAGTGGATACAACATCCATCGCGCGCAGCCTGCTTTGCGCGGGTTTTTGACGCTTTCCAGCAACGTCACCTGGCCAACCAGCTGGCCAACGGGTGCGAACGGGCGTTCGGCGCGCGGAGTTTTCCAGCCGAGCTAGAGCGCTGTCCGCCGCCGTCAGCTGCAGAACGGCAGGGGCCAACCAGGCGGAAGTTGCGAGGCCGGCAAAGCGAGAGATTCCGGGAAGTGGGCTGCGCTCGCAGAGCAGGGTGTTCCGGGTGTTCCTACGTTCCGGGTCGTTCCGCCTTGTTCCCTTTAAGTCTCCCGCGCGCTTGTGCACGCTTCCCTCTCTACTTCTCTCAATCCCCTCTAAGAGAGAGTAGGAACAGTAGGAACAGTAGGAACAAGCCCTTAAAAACAAGGTGCTGCGGGTGTTCCGGGTCTCTCGCTCGGAGTAGGAACAGTAGGAACGCTTAGACATTCGCGTTCTCCATGGGCGCCAGGTAAACCCGGGTCAGCGTTCCGGCGATGCGCACACGCGAGCGCGTCCAGCCAAGCGCCGTCAGCGTGCGCGCCACCCGGTTCGCTTCGGTCTGGCCCTGTCGGGCACGTTCAAGATCGATCCCATGCGTGAGCACGTCCGCCACGGTCACGTGCGACTTGCCCGACACGTAGTCTTCGATCGCCGGCTGCCACACGTCGACGACCGCATGGTCTTCCTGCGCTTCGGTCGCCGCGCCGATGATCTCCCGGTCTGTCAGGTGCCACGGCTCGCCCGCGCGGTAGCGGTGCACAGCTTCGGCCCACAGCTGGTCACGATCGCGGGCCAGTGCATCGAGGCGGATGTCCGTCACGGTCACGGGCCAAAAGCGACGGTTGCCGGTCGCGTCCCGCAAGAAGGTGTCTTCGTTCGTGGTCGCTACGAAGATGCAGCGGCGCGCGTGGCTCTCGGTGCGCCGACCGTATGCAGCTCTGAAGCGATCTTCGGTGCGCGTGAGAAACGCCTTGATCGTCGCCAATTCGGCACGGTTGACGGCTTCGAGTTCCGACAGCTCGATCAGCCACGGCCCGCGCAGGTAGTCGGCCGCATCCTTGCTGCGCAGGTCGGGCAAACCGTCGCCGAAGTGATCTTCGCCCGCGAGAATCTTGATCGCGCTCGACTTGCCAAGCCCTTGTTTGCCGCGAAACACGATCACGTGGTCGGCCTTGCAGCCCGGCTCGAAGGCGCGCGCCACTGCACTCAGCATGAACTTGGCGCCAAATTCGGCGAGACAGCGCGCCTGCAGCTCGCGCTCTTGCAGATCGCCCGTCAGCCGCGCCCCGAAGTATCCGATCATCAGCCCGTCAAGGCGCAGCGAGCCGTCCCACTTGAGCGCGTCGAGATAGTCGCGCACGGGATCGTAGGCGTGCAGCTCTCCTACCAGCGCCGCGGCGCCGTGCAGGATCTCACTCTTCGGCGACAGCATGAGGGCATACTTGCTGCGCTCGAGCCACGCGCAGATCCGCACCATGTCGGTGTCGCGCAACTCGCGCGGGTAACGCGTGGTCTGCGGCTCGTCAGGGAATGGTGGGCGCTTTCGGAACACAGCCTGACCCGCGCGTGCGTCAACTGCGAGCACTCCGCCCCATTCCACGTGATGCTGCAAGATGGCGCAGACGTTGGCGGTCGACGCTGCGACGCCGCGATCACTGACAGCCAGCTCCGATTCCCATGTTTCGCCACTCTGCCGAGACTCGACGCGCAGGTGTTGCACTCGTTGCCGGCGCGCAACCTTGATCGCCTCGGTGAGCGCTTCGGACCCGCCCGGCACACCGCCGTCAGCTGCGACGTTCTTCAGCACGCGCGACGCAAGCGCGCTGGTCAGTCGTGCATGCTGCTTCGGGAGAGCGGCCACTACAGCCGCGACGGACTGGATCCACACCGACACGGAAGGCCCGTCGGAAAGCGTTCCGGGCACGGTTCCGCACTGCTCGAGCGCCGCATCGGGATCGAAGCCGTCGCGCAGCAGCTTGACGGTCGCGCCGGTCATGCGGCCCCCTGCATCAGCTCGAGCGCGACGTGCTTCTCAAAGAAGCGGCGTAGAAACCAGAGCGTGCACCGCGCTGCGTTCGTGCGGTCGCCCGCGAACACCACCGGGAAGCCGAAGTCGTGCATGACGGCGAGCGCCGATGCGAGCACACTCCACGGACGCGCCTGCGAGATGTACGCGCCGGCCAGGAGTTCTTCGACACTGCCTTCAACCACTACAGCTGCAAACTCGTAGCTGCGCAGCCGCTCGAGCTCGCGCCAGAATCGCTCGCGCTCACGAGTCACACTCGCAACGAAGTCCGCCAGGCTCTTGCGCTCGATCGCGACGCGCAGCTCGAAGCCGAGCAGCGAATAGTCACCGCTGGGCAACGTGCCGGTCTGCGTTGCGACCTCGGGGCCGAATAGGAAGGGCTCTTGCTCGCGCGTGTCTTGCACGACCGGCGGCAGCACGGGCTTGCGGGCTCTCATCCGCTCACTCCCGCGCTCTGCTCGCGCTGGCGGCGCACGTTCACCTGCTGGCGCAACGCGAGCAGGCCGCATCGCAGATCACGATGCTTCACGCCATCGGCGTCGACGGCGAACAGCCCAATCACTCCCCCGAGGATGATCCGCGAGCACGACTCACACCGCGTCGTCGTCGCAACCGTGGCCACGCGCCAGATCATCGGGCACCTGCGGCTTTGCGATAGCCAGCGCGCTCGAGGATGTGCGCGACGGGAGACGCTGCAGCTGTCGGCTGCGGCTCCGATGTCTCCGCCGGCACACGCTGCAACGCGATCCAGCGGTCGAGCTCGGAGCGCCTGATCAGGAACTTGCGCCCGATCTTCGAGAGTGCGACCTCGCCGCGCTGCGCCGCAGCCAGCAGCGGCCGGTGCAGGTCACGCGCGCGTGGGTCCACCCACGGATCGGGGTCTGCCGCTGATGGCGTCTGCACAAGTGACGCGAGCAGGTCGCGCACGGTCAGATCGAGCGGATCGATCGGGGGCTTGCGTACTGCCGGTTTTTCGGTAGCTTGTCCCATTGTCGTGGTTCTTCTGCGATTGGCTGCCCCGAGACCTGGCGAGGTTGGGTGGCCTTTCGCTTTTCTGTGGGTCAGGCGGCCTTGTTGTCGGCGCCGCGGGTGAGCTGCGGCGTAGGCAACCCGAGTTCCTGCGCTGCGACGCGGATGCGCTCGCGGCTGTATTCGTTGCCGCCGCCGGCGTAGACGCGAGCTACGGTGCGCGGCGAAGCAATTGCCTTCGCCGCGATGCGGATGCGATCAGGTGCCGAGAGTGCCGCCATGCGATACCTCCGAGGTGACTTCTGTCACCGTGGGGTACCCGCGCGGGGCTTGCATTAGTCACTTTACGGGTGACGTTTTATTTCTGCTTTGAACGACGAGACCGAGCGTTGTTGAACGCGCGCTTCGTCAGCGGTGTCGCCCCGAACATGGCCCAGAGCTTCTGCGCTGCGGCCTCCGGGCTGTACGCGGTGCGGCCGGCAATCGGCCGATCCGGGGCGAGGCGTTTGAGTTCGGCCTCGATCCTCGCTGCGTCATCGACCGAGAAATCTACGAACTCGTCGGCAGGACCCGTAAGGAGGCTGAGCATCGTGAATACGCGCGTGACGGCGAGGTCACGACGCTCGCCTTCTTCGGCGCGGTGATATTCGTTGGCCGCGTCATTGATGGCTGCCACCAGCCGAGCTGGGCCGTCGCCGGCCTCGATCTCAACCTTGCACGCATGCATCCGCCGAAGGCGCTCCTTGGACAGCACGTTGCCCAGGTCGGCGCCGGATGCGGCCTGCACCACGAACAGGAAGACTCCCAGCGCTTGGCGCGCCTGTTCGTTGAACGGTCGCGAAAGCCCTGTCAGCGCCATGAACGCATCGCCAGCGTTGATCTGCACTGGCTTCGCCGTGCGCGGCCGTCGGGCCACGCGCTGCGTGGCAATCACATCGCTGCCGGACCGGTTCACCGTGTTGCGCTTCTTCGCCGCCACGCGCTCGATGTTATCACCGCGCGTCATGGTCGCCCCCGTCCTGCTCGACGAGCCCGAGCATGCGCGCGAGCTCGGCGCCGGTGCCGCGGTCCAGCGACACGATGCCGACCAACACGCCCGCCGACCACAGCCCGAGCGCGTCGGGCGCGACGTCGCTCGTGACGAGCGTTGCCCTGTCCACGCGCGCAACGTTCGGCGCAAGCTTGAAGGCGCGCGTGCGGATCATGACGCACCCCGCGCGCGTCCTAGATCGGCGCTACGAACAGATCCCGAACTGACCAACAAACGTGGCCAACACGGGATCTGCAGCGCTACTCGGTGATGTGCGCGAACCGCTTGGATTACTTGGCGATTCGTGCGCGGTGGGCCATGAAGGATTTGAACCTTCGGCCAATGGATTAAGAATCCACTGCTCTACCAGCTGAGCTAATGGCCCGAGTAGGGGCGGTTTGTAGACTACCTGCGGGGCGATTGCCACCCCTTTTTCGG
>JADGRF010000293.1 GCA_017881055.1 Sandaracinaceae bacterium | reverse complement strand
GCGTGTCGTAGGCACCGTGCAGCGCCGCGTGACCGATCTCCAACGCCTCGAGCTGCTTGTGCAACCAGAGCGCGCCGACACCTGTACTGAAGGTCACGGGGTCCAGGCTGATGTGAATCAGCGTGCGCCCGGCTAGCTCCGCGATTCGGGAGACTTTGCGCATGCGCCGCACGTGCTGCAGGTCTTCCTCGCCGAGCTCTCCTTCGACGCGCTCGCGCAGCCCATTCATGACGCGCTCGAAGCTCGCCAGGCGCTCGGGGTCGCGGTAGATCGAGTCGGGCTCGCGGGCAAACGCGTCGTCGAACGGCATGGCACGTCCTTTGACGACCGCGAGACGCCGTTCTTGACGAGCGGAGAACGCGAGCCGTCCGTCAGCGCCATCTGCACGCGCTCCGCCGGACGTCAAGCGTGAATCAGACGCGGGCGAACATGCTTGGCATCAGCGCATCGACCCAGGCGCCCAAGCTGTGCTCGCGACGCTTCGAAATAGCGCCGTCCTTTCGCGGTCTTGGCAGGCGCGCAGGCTCGAGCGCGGGTGCGTCCAAGAAACCGATCAGCGAGCGCGACAGCTCGTCGATTTCTTGATGGTGCACGTAGTGCCCGCAGCGCGCGAAGCTCTTGAAGGTCACGCCTTCGACTGTGTTCGCGAACGCACGAGCGTCCTCGATCGGTGTTATCGGATCACACTCGCCCCAAAGCAGCATGATCGGCGGCAGCCTGGGAATCTCGTGAGCGCGCGTGAGGAAATGACGGCTCTGACCGCGCCAGCTGATCACGTCGGAAACCGTGCGGGCGAAGGCGCGTGCGCTGCCCTGCTCCGCGTTCATCACGCTCAGCTGCTCGATGTCTTCGTCCGACATGGCGCCACCAGCGTGGTGCCACATCGAAAGCCGCGTGCCGGCCGCCATGAAGGGTTGACCGAACGACTCCACGAGGCCGCCCGGACACGCAGCGAGCCTGAGCCAAAAGCCGACGCGCGGGCCGAGACCACCCGAAGCGATCAAGCCAAGCCGCCGGACATCGAGCTGCGGGTCCAGCAGCAACGTCTGCGCAACGCCACCACCAAACGAGTGTCCAACGAGGTCCACGCGCGGCAAGCTCAGCGCCTTCAACCAGCTTCCAATCAGCTGCGCTTGCCACGCGAGCTGGTAGCCCGCGTCGGGACGCTCGGAGAGGCCACAGCCCGGCAGATCAGGCATGAGCACGCGCCGCCCTGCCGCCAACAGCGGCGCAAGGTGCTTCCACGTGAGATGCGAGTCGTTGATACCGTGCAGGAGCACGAGCGGGACGGTGTCGTCCGCGGCGCCGCACTCTGCCCAGTGCAAACGCACTCCGTCGACGACCAGCGAGGCATGTCGAGTGTCCATGCCGATGCACGATGCATGAGCCGTGCCGTGTGCTCGAATGAGTCCTCCGACGGTTCGTTTCGTCGATCGGCGCGGCAGAATTTCGAATTGTATGCGGCCGCAGCAGCATCCGTAGTGTTCACGGGGGCGACACATGAGGCGTCTGTGCTGCCGCCGCGCGTGTCGGTGCGCTCGCACCATCCACCGTCCGCGTCATTGCCTCGGCGGGCGGACTCGCTGCATTCCAGGAGCTGATCGAGAATCTCCCCGTCGATATTCGTGGGCTCCTTGATCCGGGCACGAAACGCGTTCGGCGAGCCGACTTTACGGGCCGCGTGCGGCGAGGGTCAAGCAGGGCCGTGGGGCCAGGAGCTCGCCCGTGTCACGGCCACGACGCGGTCACCGTGACCGGCGACATGCTCGTGGTATTGGTGCCGTTGCCGAGTTGGCCGCTGGCGTTGTCGCCCCAGCATTTCACGGTGCCGCCGTAGAGCGCGCAGCTGTGCGCACCGCCCGCGGTCACGCCGAGCACCGCCGAGGTGAACGCTGCCGCCTGGAGCGGCGTGTTGCTCTGCGGCATCGCGTTGGCGCCGAGCTGGCCGGAGGTGTCGAGGCCCCAGCACTGCAGGGTTGCGCCACTGCGAGCGCAGGTGTGGCTACCGCGCGAAGCGATCGCATCTACGTTGCTCAGGTTCGAGACGGTCACCGGCACGCTGCCGCTATTGGCTGCACCGTTGCCGAGCTCGCCGTCGAGGCCGTAGCCCCAACACTTCACGACTCCGCCCACGAGCGCGCACGAGTGCAGCTCGCCGAGCGCAATGGCGGTCACACCGCGGGTCAACCCGCTGACCGCGGCGGGCGTCGTGCTGCTGGTGTTAGTGCCGTTGCCGAGCTGGCCGCTGGAGTTGTCGCCCCAGCACTTCACGCCCCCATCGACGATCACACAGTTGTGATCGCCTCGACCAGACGCAAAGCTCGTAGCAACCCGCTCCCGAACCCTTACGACGACGAGCTCCACCCGCATAGGTCGGGGCCGGCCCCCGCGAGCACCGATCCCAAGGCGTTTCTCGACGTGGCCAAGCGAACGAGTCTGCTGCTTACATTTGGGTCGCCGCTCGACAAGACGGCGTACGTGTTCGGAACTCGCGGCGACAACTGGGTTCACGCCAGTCGCGAGGCACTGGCGGCCAGCATCCAGCCACTGATACAAGCGCAACGGTTTCGCTCGTTTCCCTGGATCAACGTGTACTCGCCCAACGACATCATCAGCGGTCGGTTGAACTTCTACGACCTTCCCAACGCGACCAACGCGCATCCGGTCGAGAACGTCGAAGATCTCAACGCAACCACCTGGCTTGCCGCGCACACCGAGTACTGGACAACCACGGTTGTGTGGAAACGCCTGCACGAAGCACTTACGCGGCCCCCGCCTCCAGCTGACAAGGCGAAGGAATCTTCTGCTTGACGACAAGCAAACTGACCTCGGCCGCCAGCAACGCCCTCCTAACGCCAGCGCTCGTCGGCCTGTACGTCGTGCAGAGCCCGGAGGACTGCCGTCGCACGGGGTCGCGCGACTGCGCGCGCCGTGGTTCCTGGCGACTGAAGGGAGAGACGATCGCCCAGACCACGCGGTGATTATTGAATCGCGCGGAAGCCCCTGGTAGCCCCTCACCCACGCTCGTGATCCCCCGGCGGAGTGCTGTCGATCTACGCGCTCGTTGGAGCACCTGAAAGCGCTTCCACATGCTGGTGTGCTCGGCCCCCGTACCTACGCACATGCCACGAACATCGCGACGGGCTGCGGCCTATCCCCCAACTCTCCCGCAGCAACCTCGATGCGCACGAAGCCGAGTTTCTCGTAGAACGGAACGGCGTAGGGCTTTGCATCGACAACGACGCCCACGCACCCAAACTCTTCCGCCATGCGCTGCGCCAACACGAGCACTGAGCGCAGCAGCAAGCTGCCGATCCCCTGGCCCTTCACGCGCTCGTCGACACCGAGGCGAGCGAGACGAAGCACAGGCAGCGGATACTTTGGCAAGCGTTTGCGCTTGGGTGACGGCATCGCTTCGGGTGCGATCTCGGACGGGCTTACCGTGGCGAAGCCCGCGATCGCACCGGCGTCGTCGCTGGCCACGTACGTAGTGCCCAGATGATGACGAAATTGATTCTGGCCCGCATAGCGAACGAAGAATCGATCGATGTCGACGTTGCCGGAGCAGAACTCACTGCGGTCGTCGTCCGCTTCGAGCCGGCGAACCTTGAAGGCCACGTTGACCTCAGGGCTCGCCGTCGATTGCCTTGCCGGCCATCAAGTCGCGCATCGCTTTGGTCGGCTTCCGCGGTTTTTTGAGCAGCTTCGCAACGGTATCGAACGACTTCGCAGTGAGGGTGAGTCGCGCCGGAATCACGAGGTCGGCCGGGAGCTCATGCAGCGCCTGCAGGTGGTGCAATAGCGCTTCCTCGACGAGGTGCCCCTTCTTCACACCGTGGGCCTCCGCATAGCGCTCGACCTTGCGTTTGGTCGCATCGCTGATGAAGGCAGAAATCTGGGATTCGGCCATGGGCGTACGCCTCGCTTTCTACAAAAATGTAGATCATCGTGGGTTGGGGCGCAAGCGCGCTACCCCTCCTCCGCCGTTTGCGTCGTGGCGCGACCGCCGCGCAAGGCGTGGCAGTCCGACTCGTAGAGGTTCAGCGGAGGCTGCGCTCGAGGGATTCCGGAAAGCTCAGGGTCGGCTGCCAGCCCAGCACGGCCTTCGCGCGTGCGTTGTCGTAGCGCAGCGGCTTGCAACGTTCGGCGAGGCTCGCCGGCTGCAAGAGGCCCGGTAACGGAGCGCGGCCGAAGAAGAGAGCGCGATTCACGAACGACGCGGAGGCCGCAGACTTCACGAGCAACGACCAGGGCCACTCGGACACGCTGGGGCGCGGCGTGCTGCGCGCGGCGAGCTCGCGCACGTAGCGACCGCGCGTGGGCAAGTCGTCGTCGACCACGTTGAGGATCGCGCCGGCTGCGCTCGTGCCTTCGAGCGCGAGCACGATCGCTGCGGCGCAGTTGTCGACGTGCGTGATCGGAAAGAGGCCCTCGGGCGCGAGACACACCCAGCGTGCCGCTCCGAGCTGCATGCCCAGGTGATGAAACCAGGTGCGACCGGGACCGAACACGATGCCGGGGCGGATGATCGTGGCACGCAGCTCGTGCTCACGGGCTGCAGCGCGGATCATGTCCTCTTGCTTGCGCTTGGCGAGGATGTACGGGCCGCGCGCGGCGAAGTCTTCCTCGAGCGGCGCGCGCTCGTCGAGCACACTGTCTTCCCTGAGGGCAAGATAGTCGTAGAGCGCGAACGTGCTGACTCCGACGATCTGCTTCACGCCCGCCTGCTGCATCGCGGCCAGCAAGTTCGCCGTGGCATCGACGGTGTCGGCCTGTTGCTCGCGTGCGTCGACACCGAGCGAGGCCGCGCAATGGATCACGGCGTCGTGACCGGCGAGCGCATCGGCGACGCCGTCGCGCTGCCGCAGGTCGTGCGTTTTACGGGTCCACGCGCTCACCTGGTGGCCGCGCTGCTGCGCATGCACGACGACGCGACCGCCGATGAAACCCGAGCTGCCCGTGACGACGACTTTCATGGTTTGCCACTTCCCACACTGACGAGGCGCTTCGCAAGAGGGCCGGCACGTGACTCACACGTGCAAGCTGGGCAGCGCACCCTTCCGCAGCTTGATCACGCCAAACGCCCAGAGGCACGCGACATAGACGATGCCACCGAGCGCGATCTGGAACGGCAAGAGCCACGAAGGCACGAACAGCACGGCAGCGCCCATCGCGATACCGGCAAGAAACGGACGCGCGAAGCGAGCGAGCGGCAACGAGCCGAGGCCAAGCTGCGGCGCGTAGCGCAGCGCGACCCACAGAAAGCCGAAGCTCTCGGTGACCACTGTGGACACTGCAGCGCCGAGCATGCCGTAGCGCGTGATCAAGATCGTGTTGAGCAGCAGGTTGAGCACGACCCCGTAGACGTTCGTGCGCAGCAGCAAGCGCTGGTTGCCGTGCGCGATCAGCGCGGCAATGCAGACACTGCGCGCCGCGCTCGCCAACACCGACCAGATCAAGATCTGCAGGACTCTGCTCGAAGGCGCGTAGCCGTGCCCAAACGCGAGCTCGATGATGCCACTTGCCACGCACGAGCCTCCGACCACGACCGGAAACGCGGCGGCGAAGGTGCGGGCGAGCGCGCCTTGGAAGAGCGCGCGCTCGGCCTCGGGTTGCGACTCGAGCCGCGAGAGCGCCGGCAGAAGGCTCGTGCCATGCGATACGCCGACGCTGACGAGAAAGGAAACCAGCGTGTACGCCGAGGCGTAGTAGCCGACGCTCGCGCTGTCGCGCAGCGTGCGCAGGAACATGATGTCGGAGTTGTAGATGATCAGGCCGAGCAACGCCTGCGCGGTCAGTGGTAGGGCGCGCTTGAAGATTGGCGCCGCCGTGGCGAGGTCCCAGCGCAGGCGCAGCTGCAACCCACTTCGCATCAAAAGGCGCGCCAGAGCCAGCGCCACCAGGCTGTCGCCGACGAGCTGGGCGACCGGCACGAGCCAGACGTGGTCGACGCTGCGCACGGTCGTGGCCACGATTGCCAGCGCGAGAAGCTCGCCGATCACACGCGTGATGCCGATCGGCCGCGCGTTGTGCTGACCCATGTGCACCCACTTGGTGCTCGCGGCGATCGGCAGCAGCAAGAGAAAGTAGAGTGAGAGCACGTCGCGCTGCGGGGGCGAGACGAACAGGCGCATGACGGTGATCGACGCCGCTACCAGCAACACCGTGAGCGCGAGGCGTACGCTGAGCACCGACGAGATCAAGCGCGCGAGCGCCGGCTGGTCGCCTTCGGCACCGTAACTACGCGCGATCTCCTGCGCGCCGATCGACTCGATGCCGAAGTCGGCGACCTTGCCGAGGTACAGGTTCACACTGGCTGCGAACGCGACCATGCCGTAGACGCCGGCACCGAGCACGCGCGCGAGATACACGGTGGTGCAGAACGCGACCACCCGCGAGAGCGCTTCTCCCGAAGCCAGCGCCACGAAATTACGCGCGACCTGACGCTCGGAACCGGGTGCCATCTTCGCGCTGGCGATACTCACACGTTCTGCGCCGGGCCGCACGCCTTAGCGCGCTGCAGAAACAGCAGACGCCCATGACAGGTTCACGAGCACCGGGCGGTGATCGGAGCCGAGGCTCGGCCCGAGAGCGAACGATCGCACCACGAGCTCGCGACTGTACAGGCAGTGATCGAGAGGCAAGCCGAGCAGGTCGTCGCCGAGGGGAAACCAGGTCGAGTGTAGACCGCGACCGAGCTGCGCATTCAAGAGGCCGGTGTTCGCGACCAGCGCCCGATAGGGAGCGGACCACGGCGAGGCGTTCATGTCGCCGAGCACCACGCGCGGTACGTGCTGTGCGTCGACCCAGCGCGCGGTCCCGACGTACTGCTCGTCCCGAATGCTCGCGTGCACGCCCGAGATCGGCGGGTGCTGATGCACGCCGAGTAAGGCGAGTGGCCGGCCCGCGAACAGGAGGTCAGCAGCGAGCGCGGGATGACCGTGTCGGTGCTCCATGAAGAGCTCGGCATGACTCTGCACCGTGACGTTCGGTGCTACGCCGCGGCGTACGAAGAGCGCGATGCCGAAGTAGTGGTTGAGCAGCGTGCCCTCGCCGTTCGCGACCACCAGCTCGTAGTGCGACAGCGCGCCGCGCAGAAACGCGAGCCACGCGGCGTCGGTCTCGACCGTCAGCACGAGGTCTGCGCCGCTGTGATCGAGGTAGCGCGCGATCTCCTGCTCGTGCGCGACGTTCTCGAGGCGCACGTTGAAGTGGAGCAAGCGCAGCTGGGGGGCATTCGGTGTAACCGCTGGCTCCCGCGCGACGTAGAACGGCGCGATTCGCGCAAAGCACACGATCGCCAACGTCAGCGCGACGAGCCCGGAGACGCGCGCGCGCGCAGCGAGTGCCACGAACGCGAGCACGAGCGCAGCCACCGCGTAGTACACCTGGAACTGGCTGAACAGGTCGAAGACCCAAGCCTGCTCGCCGAGCAGGCCGAGCACGACCGCCAGCGCTATCGTCGCGGTACCCGTTCTCGCCACGCGCGCCAGCGTGGTTTGCCACGTCGCGGATACTTCACCGAGCTCTGTCACTGCGCGCACGAGGTTATCACGACAGCGCGCTGCGTCACCGATTCCAGACACTGCGACACGCGCGTTGATCCCAGAGCCGAAGCACGGCACGATGGCTCGCTGCGCGGGGGAGCAAGTCGCATGAGTCATGGTTCTTTTGTGGGACGCGCACTGCTAGCACTCGGCTTCTTGCTAGCGATCGCGAGCGGATCGGCCAGCGTTGCCGCGGAAGACAACCCGACCACCAAGCAACCCGTGAATCCGCCGGCAGCCGCGGAGAAGCGCGGCGCCGACGTCAAGCTCAACGACAGCGTCGTGTTTCGCGTGCTGCTGGCGCACGGTCAGCGCTCGGCCGAGGAGCGCGCCGAGGCCGCGGCGCGCGCGCTCGAGCACGCGCTGCTCGGGGCCGACCCGCGTGCGCGGCACAAGGCGCAGGGCGCGGCGCAGGTGATCTTCGCGGGCGAGACGCCCGTGATCGAGCTGTACGCGGAAGACGCAGCCGCCGCAGGCGACGCCTCACTGGACGTGTGCACCGCGCGCATAGAAGCGCGGGTACAAGAAACGCTGACCACGGAGAAGAAGCGCTCCGACATCGCACAGACCGTGTTCTCGATCTCGCTCGTGGTGTTCTTCGGGTTGATCGCGCTGTTCCTCGCGCGCCAGGTCGGAGACTACGCCGGGCGCGCGCGCAGCTTCGTGCTCGAGCACCCCGAGCGCATCCCGGCCCTGCGCCTGCGCACGCTCGAGGTGATCGGCAGCGGGGCGCTGCGCGGCGTGCTGCTCGGTGCGTTGATCATCGGCCGGGCGGTGCTGCAGATTGGCCTCGTCTACGTGTGGCTGGTGATCACGCTGTCGCACTTCGACGCGACGCGCCCGTACACCGAGCGACTGACCGGCCTCTTGACGAAACCTCTGCTCGCGCTGCTCGAGCGCTTCGCGTTTGCGTTGCCACTCGGTCTGCTTGCGCTGTGCTTCGGTGCGCTGGTCTACGTGCTGGTACGCTTCGTCGAGCTGTTCTTCGTGAGCGTGCGGCGCGGAGAGACCCGCATCGCGTGGCTGCCGAGCGAGTTGGTCGCACCGGTCAGCGTGCTGGCGCGCGGCACGATCGTGATCTGCGCGGTGCTGCTCGCCGGACCGATCGTCACGGGTGACTCGGACGGCGCGCTGTCACGCGCGGGTGCGATCCTGCTTTTTTCGCTCGCGCTCGCGGCGACGCCGCTCGCGGCCTGCGTGCTTTTGGGCGTGGTGCAGCTGCTCTCGCGCCGGCTGCGCACCGGCGCCGACCTGGAGCTGGCTGGCAAGCGCGGCCGCGTCACGGCGATCGGCTTCTTCGACGTGACCTTGCAAGAACCGGACGGCCACTCGGTGCGCGTCCCGCACCTGCTCGCGCTGGTCTCGCCGCTGCAGATGAAAGCCGCAGACGCCCGCACCCGCGTCGCGATTTCCGTCGCCCCGAGCGCGCCTCCAACCGCGGTCAAATCGTTGCTGCTGACAGCAGCGAGTGAGCTTGGCGCGCGGCCCGAGGTCGAGCTCTACGACGTCGACGCGGGCGGCGCGCATTTTCACGTCAGCCTCGCGCCCAGCGCTTCGGTCACCAGCGCCCCCGAGCGCGAGCAGAGCGCGAGCGAGCTGCGCCTCGTGCTCGCTGAAGCGCTGGCTAGAGCGGGCTTTGCGCTCGGCACGCGGCCCGAGGGACCCCGTCGGTGAGCGCGATGGTGCTCTTGCTCGGCATGCTCGTGGTCGCTTACCTCGGCAGCTTGTTGCTGAGCGGGCGCGTCGTACGCGGCTACGGTCTGCCCTCGGGCTCCGAGTGGCTGATGCTCGGCTTCGTGCTCGGGCCTGCGCTGCTCGGTGTGGCCTCCGAGAGCGCGTTGCGTTCGTTCGAGCCGCTCGCGGGCATCTCCATGGGTTGGATCGCGCTCGTGCTCGGCGCCGAGTACGGCTACGCAGGCGAACGCCGAGTCACGCTGCGCGGCTTTTGGCTCGGTGTCTCGTTCGCGCTCGCAAGCGCGGGCTTGACCGGTGCCGCAGTCTACGCAGTCGCGCGCTACCTCGCGCACTTCAGCGCGTTCGATGCGGCGTTGATCGCGGCGGGCATGGGCCTTTCGTCGTGCGAGACCGCTCGCTATGCCGTGCGCTGGGCCTCGGCGCGCAGCACGGCGCAGGGACCGATTCACGCGCTGCTCGAGGACATGGCCGACAGCGACGAGGTCGTGCCGCTCGTGGGCGTGGGTGTGTCGTTCGCATTTGCTCCCAGCAGCGCCGCGATCGTGCCGCTGACGGCGGCAGCCTGGATCGGCATCGCGGCAGGCCTCGGCGTCGCGCTTGGCCTCACGTGTGCGATGCTGCTGCGCGGCATGCACCGCGCCCGCGACGCGTGGCCCGTGCTCGTGGGTGCGGCCTTGCTCGGCACCGGCGTCGCCTGGCGCCTCGGCCTGGCGCCGCTGACGGTGATGTTCGTAATGGGCGTCGTGCTCTCGCTCGGCTCGCGTCACGGCCCGGAGCTGCGTCGCATGCTCGCGCGCACGGAGCCCGCAGTGTTGTTGCCCACGCTGCTGCTCGCGGGCGGCCTGGTCCGCTTCGAGACGCACACCCCATTTTTGCTCGTGCTCGGAGCAGGCGTCTTGGCCCGCTGCCTCGTGCGCGGGCTGCTCGGCTCGGCGCTGGCCGGCGCAAGCGAGACACCGTCGCGCATGCGCGTGCCCCTCGCGCTCGGCTTTCTCTCGACCGGTGCGCTCACCACGCTGATCGGCCTCGGCTTCGCGTTTCGTTTTCGCGGCCCGATCGGTGACCTCGTGCTCGCCTGCGCGTTCACGATCAGCGTGGTCGGTGAGCTGGTAGGACCGCTCTCGCTCTCGCGCGCGCTCAGCCAGGGCGACCAACCCCTTGAAGACAATGAGCCGGCTGCGCCCGCCGAGGAGTCCGCCGCGTGACGCAAGCTGCAAACGCGGACACCGATCGTGTGTCCACGGCGAGCTCTGATCACGGCACGCACCACGCGCCGCGCGGCCCTGTCGTGCGCCTGCTGCAAGCGCTGGCGCTCGTGCTCGTGTTCGCCGTGCTGTACTTCACCGCAAAGCTCACGCCGGCGTTCGAGGGCTCGTTCGGGGTGATCGCCGCGATCGGCTTTCTGCTCTTGGCCGGCATGCTCGCCGCCGAGCTGTTCGAGATGGTCGGTCTGCCGCACTTGACCGCGTACATCGTGGTGGGCGTCGTGGCCGGGCCGTACGTGCTGCACTTGGTCGACCACGAGACGGTGATTCGCTTACAAGCCGTGAACACGCTCGCGCTGGCGCTGATCGCGCTCGCAGGCGGCGCGGAGCTTCGCATCGATCTTCTGCGACCGCTGGTCGGATCGCTGTCAATTGCCACGGCAATCCAGTGCGCGATCGGTACGCTCGGCATGGCCGCGCTGTTCTTCGCGTGCAGCGGCTTTCTGCCGTTCACGCAGGGTCTACCGTTCCGCGCGCTGTGCGGCGTCGCGCTGCTCTGGGGCGTGCTCGCGATCGTGCGCAGCCCGTCGGCGACGCTCGGCATCCTGGCGCAGCTGCGCCCCGAAGGGCCGCTCGCGCGTTTTTCGCTCGCGTTCGTGATGAGCTCCGACATCGTCAGCGCCATCCTGCTCACGCTCGGCATGGCCGTCGCCCGTCCGCTGATCGAGCCCGGCGCCGGTTTCTCGTTCTCGGACGTCGGCGCGCTCGGCCACGAGATCCTCGGCAGCATCACGCTCGGCACCACGCTGGGCCTTTTGCTCGCGCTCTACCTCTGGCTCGTCTCGGGTCAGCTGCTGCTGGTGTTGATCGCGCTCGGTTTCGGCTTGACCGAGGGCCTGCGCTACCTGCACTTCGATCCGCTACTCGCGTTTCTGATCGCCGGCTTCGTGGTCGCGAACCTCAGCTCGCAGGGCGACAAGCTGCTGCGCGCGATCGAACAAACGGGCAGCCTCGTGTTCGTCGTGTTCTTCGCGACCGCGGGCGCGCACCTCGATCTCTTGCTCCTGCAGAAGCTCTGGCCCGTGGCGCTCGTATTGTGCGGCACGCGCGCTGCAATCACCTGGTTCGCGCATCGCATCGGCTCACGCCTCGCCAACGATCCGCCGATCGTGCGGCGCTGGGGCTGGGCGCCTCTCGTCTCCCAAGCGGGCCTTGCGCTCGGCATGGCCGCGGTGATCGAGCACGCGTTTCCCGGCTTCGGACCCGGCTTTCGTGCGCTGGCCATTGCCACGGTCGCCATCAACGAGATGGCGGGCCCCGTGCTCTTCAAGCTCGCGCTGGATCGCAGCGGCGAAGTCCCGAAAGGCTGAGCGCGTTCAGTCAACGCGTTCAGCCGACCAACGGCGCGGCCATGTGCTCGAGCAGAACGTACTTGCCTGCCGCGTCGCGCGTCACGATGCCGTTGTGCATGCGGTACCCACCGCGCGCGACGTCGTCGCGATGCAGCTCGAGCGCGACGCGCACCACCGGAAACGCCAGCTCACCCCACGGGATCTCGTCGGCCGTAACCAGCTTCACCTCGAGGCTCTCGGGCCCCGCGCTGATCTCGGGTGAGCGCAGGCGCGCTCGATAGAAGATATACGCCTGACCGATGTGCGGAATGTCGAAGTGCGCGTACGGCGAGATCACCTCCACGTTCGCGCCCGCTTCTTCGAGCGTCTCTCGGATCGCACCTTGCACCGTGCTCTCACCCAGCTCGAGAAAGCCCGCGGGCACGGTCCAGTAGCCATGCCGCGGCTCGATCGCACGCTTGCAGAGCAGGATGCGGCCCTGCTCTTCCACGATGCAGCCCACCACCATGCGCGGGTTCTCGTAGTGGATCGTGCCGCAGCTCGGGCACACCCAACGCTCGCGGTCCTCGCCGTCGGGCACACGTCGCTCGACTAGCGCGCCGCACTGACTGCAGAACTTCATGTGAGCTCGACGGCCATTGCGATGCCCATGCCGGTGCCGATGCACAGCGAGCCCACGCCGCGCTTTAGCCCACGATCCTGCAGCGCCGAGATCAGCGTCGCCAAGATGCGCGCGCCCGAGGCACCCACCGGATGGCCGAGCGCGATCGCGCCGCCGTGCACGTTCACGCTCGCGGGATCGATCTCACTGAGCTCGCGCAGCACGCCCAGCGACTGCGCCGCGAACGCTTCGTTGAGCTCCCAGAGGTCGACCGTGTTGTAACCCCAGCCGAGCTTCTTCATCAGCCGCGGGATCGCGCGCGCAGGTCCGAGACCCATGTGGCTCGGCTCGAGACCTGCGGCGGACGCGCCGACGACCCGGGCCAGCGGCGCAAGCTTCTTCGCGCTCACGTACTTGCCGGACGCCAGCACGAGCGCCGCAGCGCCGTCGCTGATGCTCGACGCATTGCCCGCCGTGACCGTGCCGTCCTTCTTGAACGCGGCGCGCAGCTTGCTCAGCGTCTCGAGCGGTGTCTCGCGCACGCCCTCATCGAGCTCGAACTTGAGCGCCGCGCCTTTGTGCTGCGGGATGTCGATCGCGAAGATCTCCTTCACGAACTTGCCGGCCTTCTGCGCAGCCAGCGCCTTAGCGTAGCTCTTCGCCGCGTACTCGTCCTGCTCTTGACGCGTGATCTTGTGACGCTCGGCGACGTTCTCCGCCGTCACACCCATGTGCACGTTCGTGATCGGACAGGTGAGACCGTTGACCAACAAGTCACGCAGCTCGCCGTGCCCCAGGCGATAGCCCGTGCGCGCGCGATCGAGCGCGTACGGCACGCGGTTCATGCTCTCCATGCCGCCGGTCACCACCACGTCGGCATCGCCCAGCATGATCGCCTGCGCACCGAGCGCCGTGGCCTTCATGCCCGAGCCGCAGGCCTTGTTCACGGTGTACGCCGGCACGGGCTCGGGCAGCCCGGCCTCGAGCGCCGACACGCGCGCCGGGCACACGTCATTGCCCGCTTGAATCACGCAGCCGAGGATCGCTTCGTCGACATCCGCGGCCGGCACGTTCGCACGCCGGATCGCTTCGGCAATGGCCTTGGCGCCGAGCGTCTGCAGCGGCACATCCTTGGTAACTCCACCGAAGCCACCGATGGCCGTCCGGCACGCGCTCAAAATGAAGACGTCTTGCATGTTCTACCTCGCACGCTGCGTATACCGAGAGCACGCGCGGGAAGCAAACGCGTGCGCGAAGCAGCACGCGGCGAACCGAGCCGGGGAGAATGACGCTCACTCCAGCTCGTTGTTGGTGAACATCCCGCGGCCGTGGAACAGGGCGTTGTCGTCGTTGCTGCCCACCCGGAGACTGAACGTGCTCTGGAGCGCATCGTTGTCGAGATCACCGTGCGCGTAGAACTCGTAGATTGGGGGCGCGTTGGCCGCAGTGCCGGTGTTGGCCGGGATGCCGCACTGAATGGTGGCGTTGGCGTTGAGCGACGCGATCCCGTACCCCATGTACACGTAGTCTGCGATGGAGAACCCGAGGCGCTCCGCGTTGACGCCTGCCGTGTAGCTCTGCTTGCTCTTGTTGGGAGTCGTGGGACTCATCGCGTCGCTGCCCACGATGCAATCACTCAAGCGCGGCGCGAACGGGCCTGGGCCGCTGGCGCGCTCCACCGAATAGAAGCTCGACGCCGACTTGAACATCGAGTCGAGATGTTCGGACACTTCGCTAGTCTTGGCGCGGCGTGAGTAGCCGGTGAATGCGGGAATCGCGATTGCGGCGAGGATGCCGATGATGATGACCACGGCCATCAGCTCGACCAAGTTGAAACCCGATTCGCGTTTCTGCCGCTGGCCTGTCGCGCTCACTGATTTGAGTCTGGGTGGTACGCGCCGAACCGTCAACAGAGCGCGCGCAGAAGGCGCCGCGGATCGTCGTCGACTCGCAGTGCGTCGGCGTGGTTTTGGCGCACGAAGCCTTCACCCACCATGTGCGCAATGAAGCCCACGAAGGCATCGAAGTAGCCGGCGACATTGAGTAGGCCCGCGGGCTTTTCGTGCAAGCCAAGCTGCGACCACGTCACGATCTCCGTCAGCTCTTCGAGCGTGCCGAAGCCGCCGGGCAGCGCGACGAATGCGCTCGCACGCGCAGCCATCTCGGCTTTGCGCGCATGCATGCTTGGCACGATCACGAGCTCGTGGAGGCCGCGATGGGCGAGCTCGCTGTCGATCATGCGTTCCGGCATGACACCGGTCACGCGCCCGCCGCCCTCGAGCATCCGATCGGCGAGCACGCCCATCAGCCCGCGCTGCGCGCCGCCGTACACCAAGCCGAGCCCGCGTTCGAGCAGCGCATCGGCGAGCGTGCGCGCTGCCTCGACGTAGACCGGATCGTTGCCCCGACTCGAACCGCAGAACACGCAAACATCGCTCATGTGCCGTCGTCCTCCCAGCCGCTGCGCGAGCCACAGCAGGCATCGGCGTCGCTCTCGTCGACGACGGGGTTGCGGAGCGCGACGCCGCGCTCCACACGCTCCGCGAGCGTCATGCGCAGGCGTTCCTGTCGGGCGAGAGTGCGCGCGTACTGCCGTTCGCGTCGAAAGAGCGCACGTAGCGCGTCCACCGCTGCACGCTCGGCCTGCGCTGAAGCCATCGCCATCGTGCCACCTCTATAGGAAGAACATCGACAGGCGCGTGCTGAACACGAACGTGATGGCAACCACGAGGAACGCCAGCACGCCCAAGAGGAAGCGCCCCATGTGGCGGCCGCGCGCGCCGGTCTGCCAGCGCGCGGCGATCTCGGGCTGTTCGTCGTCGCGGCCGAGCTCGTGCAAGCAGATGGCGGTGGCTTGCTGGACGGCGGGCGTCGGCTTGGCGCGACGCAGGTACGAAAGTGCTTCCTCGTGCTCGCCGAGCTCGGTGTTGGCGAGCCCGAGGATCTCCCAGATCTCGTCGAGCGCGGGCGCCCCCAGCTGCGAGTGCGTACGCGCCTGTTGTGCGAGCCGCGCGGCTTCTTTGAAACGGCCCTGCGTGAGCGCCTCACGCGCGGACACGAGCTGTTCCCCGGCGTAGGCGTGCGTTGGCTGCACGATTCCGGAGCTCGCTTCGCCACGCAGCGCGCGCACATTTTGTCCCGCGAGCATGGCCAGCAGCACGATCGTGTACATGTCGATCCCGCCGCGCCACCAAAGGAACAACGCCGCAGTTGCCAAGAGGCCGAGCGCGAGCCGATGCGTGACCCCGTCGGCGCGTCGCGCGCCCACGACGCGCATCGCGACGAGCCGAAACAGCTGACCGCCATCGAGCGGCCAGAGGGGGATCAGATTCAAGATGTTCCACGTGACACTCGGCATGAGCACGGCTTGGAAGCCTTCATAGACCGCGCGAGGAAACGCGACCTGGCCGTCCGGCGTGGCGAGCACGTGGATCGTGACTTGCCACAAACCCCAAATGACGAGCGCGAGCAACAGGCCAGCCGCCGGACCTGCGGCGATGATCGCGGCTTCCTCCACGTCGCGCCCTGAGCGCTCGCGCGAGGTGAGCCCGCCGAAGCCGTGCAACGTGATGGAGGGATTGTGGCGCAGGTAGCGCGCGACCAGCGCGTGGCCGAGCTCGTGCACGAGCAGGCCCAACGTGATGCCGCACGCCCAGATCACGCCGCGCAAGAGATCCCCGCGCGCGAACATGTACAGCAGCAGCAAATACCACGGGCTCGCCGACACCGGCACGCCCGCGATCGTAAAGAGAGGGAACGTTTTCACGCGGCGCAGCATACGTGATGGCCGGCGTCGGCGCAGAGACGGACCGCTTCCCCGTGCCACGAACCGAGCGTTCTTGCTTGGGCAAATGCACCAGAGCACCGATCGCCGGATCGGCGGCCTGCACCGACGGTGCCCGTGCGACCTGTCGTGCCGGGCTCGTCGTCGTGCACCGGCGCCAAGCTCGATTGCCAGAGCGACGCCTGCCGCGCTACCTGCAGCGGGTCGAGCTCAGGCGCGACACTGAAGATCCAGATCGCCACCAGCTGCGGAGCGACCAAGCCACTCTGCGTGCTGTGAACGACCGCCGCGTGAGCTCGCCGCTCCGCTGTGGCCCGAACGTAGACGTAAACGTAAACCTAGGCTCAGCCGGCAGGCGTGCCGCCGCCGCCGCCGGTGCCACCGCCGCCGGTGCCGCCGGTGCCACCGCTGCCACCGCCGCCGCCGGTGCCACCGCTGCCGGTGCCACCGCTGCCACCGCCGCCGCCGGTGCCACCGCCGCCGGTGTTGCCGCCGGCCCCACCGCCGCCGGCCCGACCGCCACCTGCGGTGCCGCCGCCGAACAGACCGCCGCCCGCGTTCGCGCCGCCGGCAGTGCCGCCGCCGAACAAACCGCCGCCAGCATTCGCGCCGCCAGCGTTCCCGCCGCCAAAGAGCGCACCGCCAGTGCCGGCGCCGCCACCGTTGCCGGTACCGCCACCCGCTAGACCAGCGCCCGCGCCGGCACCACCGCCATTCCCGGTACCCGTGCCGCGACCCCCGCCGTTACCTGCGCCGCCACCTTTACCCACGGCAAGACCGCTGCACATCGACAGGTCGAACGTGCAGGTCACGGGATCGCAGTTCAGGCGGCCCGAGCCGGCGCCCAACGATTGGCAAGAGTACCCATCGAGGTCCGTCGCGTCGCAGGCTTCGGAGCTGGCGCGGCCGCAGGGGTGTTTGCCGCTGCCGGAGCCGCTGCCCCCTGCGCCACTGCCCGCGTCCACCACCACCGGCCCGTCGGCATCGGTCGTTAGCACGGAGCGCATGCCGCAGCCGCCCAGGAAGGCTCCGGTCAACGCGACGGTCAACCCAAACCCACAGGAGAAGACCAGCGACGAGGCGCGTTGACGACCTGTGACGAGGCGCGGATCCATGCGTGACTCCTTAAAAAGGACAAACCCAGCGACAGCCGGTTCGTTCCTCTCCTTTATCGCCGTACTCGCGCGGCATCGCAAGCATTCGGCGGTCGTTTTCCTCTGGACTGCGAAGTCGCTTGCGCAAGGATGCGCAGCCATCTGCGCAGCGGGCGCCGACGTTCCGCCAAGGCTCGCGACCGAGCTGCGCCGTGGGTCTCAGCACGCACGCCCGCGAAGCCAGCGCCAAAGCAGGCGACCTGCACCTGGCTTCGGCCCCCACGCCGCGTAGGCGTTTCGTATGCCAACTCGACTACAAATGGAGCTGCCCACCTGTCGGGCGGGGTACGTCACGATCCAGCTGACACAGCTACGGTGCTCGCGGTCATTGCTGCAGGCACGTCGAGTCGACTTGATTCCCGCGCACAAGGCAGCGCACCATTTTCGGCATATGAGAACGGGCCGCATCTTGATCGTGGAAGACGAGCGCATCGTCGCTCGCGAGATCGAGCATCAGCTGCTCGCGCGCGGACATACCGTCGTGGGCATTGCGGATTCCGGCCCGTTGGCGATCGAGCTCGCGCAGAAGCATTCGCCCGACCTCGTGCTGATGGACATCCAGCTGCGTGGACCGATCGACGGCGCGCGTACTGCACGCATGCTGCGTGAGCGATTCGCGCTGCCTTCGGTCTTCCTGAGCGCCTTCTCTGACGACGAGACGATCGAACAAACGCAGGACGCCGAGCCGTTCGGCTACGTGATCAAGCCACACGAAGAGCGCATGTTGCACGTGACGGTGCAGTCCGCGCTGTATCGGCGCTTGGCCGAGCGCGAGCACCGAAACGCAGAGGCCGAGCGTCGGCGTGCGGACCGCGCGGAAGCCACGGCGCGCCTCGCGGCCAGCGTGGTGCACGAGATCAACAACCTGCTGTCGGCGATCCGCTGCAACGCGTACCTGATCGAGAACGAAGCCGGCGTGAGCAAGGAGCTGCTCGAGGCCGTGCGCGACATCGCGACCGCGGTCTCGCGCGGCGAGACGTTGATGAGCGATCTGTCGGGCCTGGCGCGCGAGCGACGCGCGACACCGCTGGCAATCGAGGTGGCGGAGCTGCTCCGCAGCACCGCGCGCCATGGCGAGCTGCCGAAGCCGGCGCCGCTGGCACCGGCCGCAGCGAACCCGATCAAGCTGACGGAGACCAAGAGCCGCGGCACCGTGCTCGTCACCGACGACGATCCGGTCGTGCGCCGCGCGGTCACGAAGTTTCTGAAGGCCTGGGGCTGTCACGTGCTCGACGCGAAGGGTCCGAGCGAAGCGCTGGCCATCCTCGATCGCGAGAAGGTCGACCTGTTGCTGACCGATCTCGTGATGCCCGAGATGAGCGGCTACGAGCTAGCCGAGCGCGGACAAGGACGCGTGCCGAACCTGCACGTGATCTACATGTCCGGCTACGAACCGGAGGCGCTCGCAGCCAACGTCGGCGAACGCCGACTACGCGATGCGGTCTTCCTACAGAAGCCTTTCGATATCGAGGCGCTCAAGCGCGCCGTGAGTGACGTCCTCGACGCCGAACCGCACGCCGAACCGCACGCCGAACCGCACGCCGAACCGCACGCCGAACCGCACGCCGAACCGCACGCCCGACCGCGCAGGTGAAAGAAGTAACCATGATGGTCACGCAATCTCAGCCTCCCAACCGAAAGCCACTCCCGGAAGCCGGAGCAGCGACGCGTGGTCGCGTGCTGATCGCCGACGACGAGACGATGGTGAGTAAGCCGCTCGCCAAGCTGCTCAGCCAGCGCGGCTACGACGTGACGTGCGTGGAAACTGGCTGGGAAGCAGCGCAGGCCATCGCGACCGGACAGTTCGATCTGCTCGTGACCGACATCCTGATGCCCGGCAACCAGACGCTGGACGTGCTGCGTGGGCCGGAGGTGCGCGCCTCGCGCATTCCCGTGATCGTGATCACGGGCCATCCCACCGTGGAGACAGCGGTCGGCGCGCTGCGCCTATCCGTCGTGGATTACTTCGTGAAGCCGATCCACCCCGAAGCGTTCCTCGACGGCGTCGAGCGCGCGATCGTGCGCGGCCGCGCGCTGCACACGGTAGGCGATCTCGAACAGCGCGTTTCACACGTCTCCGCGCTGCTCGAATCGATGCGCAGCACACTCGACGCGGCCGGCTCTCCGTTGCTCGGAAACGAGCAGCGACCCGCCCAGAGGGCAGGCGACGAAGCAGCGATCTGGGCGCGTCTCGCGAGCGCGGACTTCGCGCTCTTGTCGCGCCGCGAGCGTGAGGTGCTAGCCTTGATTGCGCGAGGGTCGAGCACGCATGACGCGGCCACGGCCCTCGGCATTACGATCAGCACGGTGCGCAACCACTTGAAGTCAGTCTATCGCAAGCTTGGTGTGACCTCGCAGGTTGCGCTCGTGCGCAAGGTGCTTACGGTAGGCTAGGTTCCGAACTCGAAACGCGATCGACGCACAGCTCTTAAGCCTGCTTCTTCAGTAGATCGCGAATTTCGGCCAGTAGCTCGAGCTCGGGCTTCGGCGCAGGCGGTGCTTCTGCTTTTTCCTTACGCTGCATGGCGTTGATGCCCTTCACGAGCAGGAAAATTGCGAACGCGACGATGATGAACTGGATCACCGTGTTCAAGAACGCGCCGATCTTGATCGCCACTTCGGGATGACCTTCGGTGGCTTCGTGCAGCCGAATCGCCCACGTAGAGAAGTCGATACCTCCCGTAACGTAACCGATGGGCGGCATGATCACGCTGTCGACGAGGGACGTGACGATCTTACCGAACGCCCCACCGATGACGACGCCGACGGCCAAATCGACGACATTTCCACGCATGACAAAAGTCTTGAACTCAGAAAGTATGCTCATGGGTCCTCTCTCCGTAAGAGCGTAAGAGCGGGCGAGTGGCCGCCATGTTGCGCCCATCCTACCCTGCGTGCCACATATCCCACTTGCCCAGCCCCCTCTTCAGGGGAAATACAAGCCTCGCACCGTGATGTACGCTACGCGAACCTCGTAAAGCATGAAGAACCCGTTTCGCAGTACCTGTCCGCAGCTGTCGGTCGTCGTTGCCATGGGCACCCGCGCACTGTGCGTGGGCGCGCTGTGCTTGGGACTGACCGCAGGGTGCAGTGGCACGATCGGCGACCCAATCGGCGAACGCAGCAATGGGGTCGGCGGCGGCAGTGCAGGCGGGGGCAACGGCAGCGGCAGCGGCAGCGGCAGCAACGGCGGCGGCATGTGCAGCCTCAACACGCTCGGAACGGCCCCCGTACGGCGCTTGAGCCACCCCGAGTACAGCCGGACGGTCGCCGACTTGTTCCCGGGCATCACCGTGCCGCAACAGACGTTCGCGGCCGACTTGCGCGTGCACGGCTTCGAGAACAACGCGGAGGCGATGAACCCGTCGCCCGTGTTGATCGAGCAGTACAACTCCGCAGCCGAGGAGATCGGGCAGCTGGTCGCCGCGAGCGCCGACAAGCTGTTGCCCTGCAAGCCGAGCGGCAACACGGACATGGCGTGCGCGAAGCAAGCGATCGCCGATCTCGGCAAGCGTGCATTTCGTCGGCCGCTCACGGCGGCAGAGTCGGCACGCTACGAAGCGTTCTTCGCCAAACAGATGAGCGCGATCTCGTGGAGCGCCGCGTTCGAGCTGACGACCACAGCGTTCTTGGAGTCGCCGCAGTTCCTGTATCGCCTCGAGTTCGGCGCGCCGGCCGATGCGAGCAGCAGCGCCGGTGAAGTGCCGCTCGACGACTACGAGATGGCTTCGCGCCTGTCGTACTTCTTCTGGCAGAGCATGCCGGACGCCGAGCTGTTCGATGCCGCGGACGCAGGCTCGCTGCACACGCAGGCCGAGATCGAGGCGCAGGCGCGGCGTTTGCTCGCCGACTCGCGCGCGCAGATCGCGATCGCCGACTTTCATCGCCAGTGGCTCGATTTCGATCGGCTGCTGACGCAGAACAAAGATTCCGTGCTCTTCCCCGAGTGGAACGACGCCATGCGCAACGGCATGCGCGAGGAATCCACGCGCTTCGTCGAAGACGTGTTCGGCTCGGGCAGCGGCACGCTCTCCGAGCTGCTCACCTCCACGTCCACGTTCGTGAACGTCGATATCGCCAAGGTGTACGGCGTGAGCGCGAAGGGCGCAGCGTTCGAGAAGATCGACCTGCCTGGGGATCAGCGTTCCGGCATTCTCACGCAGGGCACGTTCCTCGCGAGCCGCGCGCACTCGACCAACGGCTCGCCACCGCTGCGTGGTGTGGCCGTGCTCGACGCGTTGCTGTGCGATCGCCCGCCACCGCCGCCGCCCACGGCGAACACCGCGGCGCCGACCTCGGACCCGACCAAGCCCAAGACCAACCGCCAGCTGTTCGAGGAACGCACCTCCCCGAGCGTGTGTCAGGGCTGCCACAAGCAGATCAACGGCATCGGCTACGGCTTCGAAGCATTCGACTCGATCGGCCGCTACCGCACGATGGACAACGGCATGCCGGTAGACGCGAGCGGCGAGCTGATCGGCACCGACGTCGACGGCAAATACGACGGCGCGGTCGACCTGTCGCACAAGCTCGCCTCCAGCAAGAAGGTGGAAGCCTGCGCCGTGCTCAACATGTACCGCTACGCGCACGGCCGCGACGCGAGCGCGGACGAAGCCTGCAAGCTAGACTCCCTCGACACTGCGCTCGAAAAAGCTGGCGGTGATCTGCGCGAGCTGATGGTGCGCATCGCGACCTCGAACGAGTTCATGCATCGTCCCAAGTGACACCCCCCCTATGACGATCAAGCTCCCACCCCTTTCCCGACGCCAGCTGCTGATCGCCAGCGGTCTGTCCGGTGCGTCGATGTTCTTGCCGTCGATGTTGCCCCGCTCGCGTGCACAAGCCGCCGCAGCGCAGCCGATCAAGCGCCTTCTGGTGTTCGTGCAGGACCACGGAACGGTTCGCAAGAACTGGTACATGATGCGCAACAACGCGAAGCTCGGGAACTGGGAGTACCCGTTCGACGACGCGGATCCCAACTCGTTCAGCGAGATCCTGCGCCCTTTGCACCCGCGCCGCGCCGACCTGCTCGTGCTCGATGGTATCGCGCAGAACTCGACCGCGGGCGATCGCGCAACCAACAACCACAACGCCGGTCACCTGCACCTGCTGAGCGGCGCCAAGATGATCGACGACAACAACGCCGGCGGCGCGACGGTCGATCAGCTCATCGCGCAGCAGATCGCGCGCACAGACCGCATTCCGTCGATCGAGCTCGCCACCACGGCGCCCTGGCTGGGCGGCTACATCAACAGCGGTCCGAGCATGCGCGTGCCGGTCGAGACCGATCCGGCGGCGCTCTTTCAGCGCCTGTTTCCAGCTAACTTCAACACGTCGCAGCAACCGACCGAGCGCGATCTGATCCACGCCGCGCGCGGCAGCGTGCTCGATCTGGTGCAGAACGAGTACGGCCTGGTCTCGCCGAAGCTGTCGAGCGAGGACAAGAAGAAGCTGGACATGCATCGCCAACAGATCCGCGATCTCGAGACGCGGCTGTCCTCGCTCGCCAACATCAAGTGCGGCGCGCCGACCGCGCCCGGGATGGGCGGCAATCGCATCACGACCACGCATGCGTTTGCGGACATGATCGCCGCTGCGTTCGCCTGTGACCTGACGCGCGTCGCGAGCATCTCGGTCACGCAGCTCGACAACGACGAGTTCGGCGCACCGCCCGGCGACGTGCACCAGGACTTCGCGCACAAGACCGACACCGATGCGAATGCCGCGCAGTACATGACCGACTACAACCGCGTGCACGCGGAGATGTTCGCGTACGTGCTGGATGCGCTGCGCAAGTACCCGGACGGCAACGGCACGCTGCTCGACAGCACAGCCTGCATCTGGCTGACCGAGCTGGCGACCGGGCCTCACGCGCTCAACCGCATCCCGATCGTCATGGCCGGCTCGTGCGGCGGCTACTTCCGCACCGGCCGCTACGTGGCGTGGGCCCAAGACCAGCTCGACCCCGGTCCGTTCGCGGACATGGGCTCGATGGTCGGCCCCGGCCACTCGCGCCTCTTGGTTTCACTGATGCACGCGTTCGGCATCAAGCAAGACTCGATCGGCATGACCAGCACGCAGACGCGGCAGAAGCCTATCACTACGCTCAATCTCACCGGCGCGTTGGACCGCCTGACATGAACAAGACTTTGTGTGTGGTGTTCCTGCTGACCCTTTTGGGTTCCTTGGTGGGTTGCAAGAGCGAACCGATCACGAACGCGGCGCCGCATGTGGCCGAAGGTGCGCAGACGACAGCGCCCGCCGATCCAGCGCGTCCGTCAGCTGCAACTCAAAAGCCAAAAGCAGCTGACGCGGGTGCCCCAAGCGCCAAGACCGACAAGACCGACAAGAAAGAAGGTGCCTTGCCGGACGTGGAGCACGAAAAGGGCTGCGTGCTCTTTCACTGGACCACGCTCGACCCGAGCTGGGACCGCGAGGACGTCACGTTCGATGCCGCGGCGCGTACGCTCTCGCTGATGGGCAGCGCGCGGCACTTCGACGAGCACGGCTTGGTCGTGGACTTCGGTGAAGGCACCGACACGCTCGCCTACGACAAGGCCGGTAACCAGGTGAGCCGCAGCGCGGGCAAGACCGGCATGCGCAGCGACTACAAATACAAGAATCATTACGACCGCAAGGGGCGCCTCGAGCGTGTCGATGCAGCGATGAAGCCGCTCAAGGGCACGTGGTCCGCGTTCGCGCCGTACCGGCAGTACCACTACGGCGACGACGGTCGCGTCGATCACATGGACGTGCAGGTCGTGCCGACCGGGCCGCTCCTGCCGGTCCGCGTCGAGAACGACGCACCAGGCCACGTGGTGCAGCTGACCTGGGGCGTGGTCGGCGCGACGAAAGAGATCGAGCGCTTCCACTACGACTCTGCCGGGCGACTCACGAGCTACGAGCGCGACGGCTTGGTCATACCACCAGGTCGTCCGGTCACGGGTAAGAACGAGTGGACGCAGACCTGGCAGTACGGCGACGACGGCTTGCCCAAGCGGCTCGATGGTCGCGAGGGCGGCGACTCCGACAAGGCGCCGCACGAGATCACGTTGTTCAGTCCGGGCTGCACCGCGGTCGGCACGCTGTGGCCCGACCTGTACGTGTTCCCGTACGTGCCGCTGCCTGCACCTGGCGCGCGCTTCTTGGGGAACTGAGCCACCACCACGATCAGGCTAGTCTTCGTGGCGTACCACTCGTAGAGCACGATCCCGCGCGGGCGGAGCATGTGGCCGCTCGCGCACACCGATCCCGACGGGTTTGGGTCTGGCATTGTGCGCGGCCAGAAGCGTTGCCATACTCACACAGCACCGGGGGGAGCCAACAGGCGGCGCCCCCTCTTTGGGTGCAGCAGGCGATGCTCAAACGACCCCCGACCGCGCTCCTGCCCCTAGGAGATTCTCAGGCCATGAGCGCAACGCTGCGCGTTCTGTTCGTCGAAGACTCCAACGATGATCACATGCTGCTCGTGCGAGCGCTCGAGAGCGGGGGCTTCTCGGTCACCAGCACTCGCGTCGAGAACGAGTCCGACATGCGCGAGGAGCTCACGCCGGGGCGTTGGGACTTGGTCGTCAGCGACTACTCGATGCCTTGCTTTAGCGCGCTCGGCGCGCTCGCGGTGTTCAAGCAAACGTCGCTCGACATCCCGTTCATCGTCGCGTCCGGCACGGTCGGCGAAGAGACAGCGGTCGAAGTGCTGAAGGCGGGCGCGCACGATTTCGTGGTGAAAGATCACCTCGCGCGCTTCGTGCCCGCTGTGCGACGCGAGCTGCGCGAAGCCGCGCTGCGCGGCGGCAAGCGCGAAGCCGAGCGCGCGATGCGCGAGATGGAGCTGCGCTTTCGGCGCATCGTGGAGACCGCGCAGGAAGGTATCTGGCTGGTCGGCCCGGGGCGGCGCACGACGTACATCAACGAGCGCATGGCGCAGATGTTGGGCGCCACGCCCGAGCAGCTGTACGGCGTGCCGCTGCTCGACCTGATCGGTGAAGACTGGAAAGGCCAGGTGCGTGCGAAGTTGGAGCAGGCTGGCGTACCCGAGACGTCGGCACAACGCATCGAGTGCAAGTTGCGTCGCCTCGACGGCTCATCGCTCTGGGGCTCGCTGGCGGTCAACGCCATCGACGACGACTCCGGCCGCCACATGGGGCATCTCGCAATGGTGGTGGACGTGACCGATCAGCGCAAGCTGCAGGAGCAACTGATCGTCTCGGATCGAATGGCGTCTGTTGGAACGCTGGCCGCGGGCGTGGCCCACGAGATCAACAACCCGCTGGCGGTGATCCTCGCCAACCTGCACTTGGCGACGGAAGAAATTGCGAAGCTGGTCGCCCGCTTCGATCCGAGCGCCGAGACCGCGGACTTGAACGAGGAGATGCACGACGCACAGCAAGCTGCGGAGCGCGTGCGGAACATCGTGCGCGATCTGAAGATCTTCTCGCGCGTACAAGAGCCGCAGACCGAGCCCGTGGAGGTGAAGTCGGTCCTGGAGTCCTCGCTGCGCATGGCGTGGAACGAGATCCGCCACCGCGCGCGCATCGTGCGCGACTACCAAGACGTGCCTCCGGTGGAAGGCAGTGATTCACGACTCGGCCAAGTGTTCTTGAACCTAATCACGAACGCGGCCCACGCGATGGAAGAGGGCCACGCCGACCGCAACGAGCTGAGTCTGACGACGCGCCAGAACGAGCTCGGGCGGGTCGTGGTGGAGATCGGCGACTCGGGCGCCGGCATGTCGCCGGAGGTGCAGCGCCGCATCTTCACGCCGTTCTTCACCACCAAGCCCGCGGGCGTGGGAACTGGGCTCGGGCTCTCGATCTGCCGGCAGATCGTGCACTCGCTCAACGGCGAGATTACGGTGGAGAGCGTGCTGGGCAAAGGCAGCGTGTTTCGGGTCGTCCTGCCACGCGCCAAGGCGGCTCTCGTGCCTGCTCCGCAACCGATCGCGCGACCGATGGCCGCGCCGCGGCGCGCACGCATCCTGGTGGTCGACGACGAGGCCGTGGTCGGCAACACGGTCTGCCGTCTGCTCGCGAAGGAGCACGAGGTCAGCTACGTGACGAACGCCCAGCAGGTCGTCGATCAGCTCAGCAACGGCGTTCGCTACGACATCATTCTGTGCGACTTGATGATGCCCGAGATCACGGGCATGGACCTGTTCGCGACGGTGCAGAAGCTCGCTCCAGAGCAGGCCCAGCGGATGATCTTCATGACCGGTGGCGCGTTCACGCACAAGGCGCGCGAGTTTCTGGCGCACGTGACGAACCCGCACGTGGACAAGCCCTTCGAGCCTGCAGGGCTCAAGCACCTGGTGAACACGCGGCTATTGTCTAGCTCGCCAGCGTGAAGAAGAAGCAGGCGCCCTTGCCGACTTCGGCCTCGGCCCAGACGGTGCCCCCGTGCCGCTCGACGATCCGCTGCACGGTGGCGAGGCCGATGCCCGTGCCCGCAAAATCGCTGGTCGTGTGCAGCCGCTGAAACGGGCGAAACAAGCGCTCGGCGGCCCGCATGTCGAACCCGGCGCCGTTGTCGCGCACGAAGAAGACCTGGCGCGTGTCGTCGGCGTGCTGGCCCACTTCGATGCGCGGCCCTCTGACCTTGTGCGTGAACTTCCAGGCGTTGCCGAGCAAGTTCTCGAGCACGATGCGAACCAGGTGCAAATCACAGCGAGCGCTGAGGCCCTCGGCCACCACACGGACGACGTGGCGAGTCGGCTCGGCCTGCGCGAGCGTCGCGAACACGTCGCGCGCGAGACCTGACAGGTCGACGGGCTGGGGGCTGATCTTGGCGCGCCCAACTCGTGACAGCTGCAACAGGTCGTCGATCAGCTGGCCCATGCGCTGAGCGGCGGCGCGCACCCGTCGCAGGTGATCCCGACCGCGCTCGTCGAGCACGGCATCGTAGTCTTCGAGCAGCGCCTGGCTGAAGCCATCGATGCTGCGCAACGGTGCGCGTAGATCGTGCGAGACCGAGTAGCTGAAGGCTTCCAGCTCGCGATTCTTGCGCTCGAGCTGCTCGACGAGAGCCGCGCGTGTCTCGGCGAGCTGGCGTGCGGCGCGCGCCTCGGCAATTTCCAGCTCGCGATGCAAGAGGGCCTCGCGCGTGCGCCGCGTCTCGCCTTCGAGCTGCTTGCGCCGCAGCTGCGCGCGCACCCTCGCCTTCAGCACTTCGAAGTCGCTCGACTTGGAGATGTAGTCGTCCGCGCCCGTGCCGAGGCCCTCGATCATGGCGGCGTGATCCTCGAGCGCAGTCAGCATGATCAGCGGGATGTCGCGCGCGAACGGCGCCGCCTTGATCCGTTTGCACGTCTCTTTGCCGCCGAGCCCCGGCATCAGGAGGTCCAGCAGGATGCAGTCGACGCTCTGCACGGCCAAGAGCTGCAAGGCTTCCTCGCCGGAGCGCGCCGTCACCACGTCGTAGCCTTCGCCCCGGAGCCCGGCAGACAGCTCGTGCAGGTACGTTGGGCTGTCGTCGACGGTCAGGATCTTCTTTGGCCCGAGCAGGCTCGCGGTCGCGTCGGCGGTCACCGGATCGTCCGCGCCGCGCATCACGGCCGACAGACGCGCGAGTATCACGGCAAGCTCGTCGTCCTTGCGCACGAAGGCGTCGGCGCCTGCCTCGAAGGCGCGCAGCTCGGCGTCACGCGCGTCGGAGGCGGTCAGCAACAGACACGGCGTATGGCGCAGGGCCGCGTCGAAGCGCACGCGCCGAATCACGGTCGCACCGTCGACCCCGGGCAAGACGCCATCGACGATGATCGCGCCCGGCCGGCGCTCGGCGGCAAGGCGCAGGCCTTCTTCCCCGTCGGCGGCGGCGATCACCACGTAGCCCTCTGCGAGTAGAGCGTCGCCCAGCGCCTCGCGAAACGTGATGCTGTCGTCGATCAACAGGACCGTGGGTGCCTGCGAGCGCTCACGCACGCGACCTCGCGGAATAAGCAGCTGCAACGATCGAGCGACGACGTAGCCCGTGTCGTAGGGCTTGCCGACGTATTCGTTGGCGCCGACCGAAAGGCCGCGGATGCGGTCCGCGACCTCGGCCTCGGACGAGAGCATCAGTACCGGCAAGCTGGCCGTTGCGGGCGCCTCGCGCAACGCGCGCAAGAGCGAGACTCCATCGCCATCGGGCAGCATGACGTCGAGGATGGCGAGGCCGACGTCTTCGCGGACGGAGAGTGCCAGCGCTTCGGCGACGGTGCCGCACGCGATGGCCGCGACGCCCGCGGCTTCGAACGCTTCGCACAGGTCCATGCGCACCGTGAGACTGTCGTCGACGATCAGGATCTTGCTCACGGCGGATCTCCCGGCCGGCGCACCGCCAAGCGCGCGAGCGCGCTAGCGATTTCGCGCAGCGGCAGCACGCGCTCGGCGGCGCCGAGGTTCGCGGCTTCGCGCGGCATGCCATACACGACGCACGAAGCTTCGTCCTGCGCGATCGTGTATCCGCCTGCGCGACGGACGTCGAGTAAGCCGCTCGCGCCGTCACGGCCCATGCCGGTGAGCAGACAGGCCGCGGTCGTGCTGCCGCACTCACGCGCCAGCGACTCGAACAGCACGTCGACCGACGGCCGACACGAGTAGCGCTCGGGATCGCGCGTGAGCAAAAGGCGCCCTGCGCGCACCGCAAGGTGCTGGCCCGGCGGCGCCATCAGCACGCGACCTGCGAGCGTAGACAACACCATGCCTTCACGCGCATAGGCAACGGGCTGCGGCACCACGCCGTCGAGCCAGTCCGCGAAGCTCGCGCCGAACGGCTCGCCGATGTGCATCACGATCAGGATCGGCAAGCGAAAGTCGGTCGGCATCCCGCGCAGGACCTCGAGCAGCGCGGCCGGACCGCCCGTCGACGCACCGATTCCGACCACGCTGAAGCGTCGCGCATCGCTCGCCGCACGCACGGAATCAGCTGCCGGGGACACGGTCTGCACCGTGCGCGACCGGGCCCGCCGAATCACTTTGATGCGCGCGACGAGCTTCGCCGTAGCAACGAGCCTCTGCTCCCAGGCGCGCTCGGGCTCCTCGCCGGTGGGCTTGTCGAGCACGTCCACCGCGCCCGCCGCGAGCGCTTCGTAGGTCTTGAACAGCTCGCCGCGATTGGTCGAAGCCGACACGATCAAGATCGGCGTCGGGCAGTGCGCCATGATGTATTCGGTCGCGGCCAGACCCGACATCACCGGCAGGACCATGTCGAGCGTGATCACATCGGGGCGCAGCTCCTGACAGAGCTCGATCGCGCGCTTGCCGTCGTCCGCTTCAGCGATCACTTCGATGCCCGGATCGGTGCGCAGCGCATCCACGATGAAGCCGCGCACGGTCGGTGAGTCGTCGACCACCAGGATGCGAACCTTGTTCATGACACCCTCACGAGCTGTCGAATGCGCTCGATCAGGTCGGCTTGATCGAACTCGCTCTTGACCACGTAGGCGCTGGCGCCGGCCTCGAGACCACGCCGCTTGTCCTCCGGCGCGTTGCGCGAGGTCACCAAGATGGCTGGCACCTCGGACGTGGTCTCGCGCAGCGACCACGCCGAGTAGCGTCCGGTCTTGGCGCGTTCGAGCGCAGCGGCATTGACGTCGAGCGCGTGTACCGACCACGGCATCGCGTGGCCGACATGCTCGTGCAGCAGCATGGCGAGCGTGTACGGCTCCTCCCCGGAAGCGCAACCCACGGACAGAAGGTGCAGCTGTCGCTTCGCGGGTCGCGCAGCCAGGCGCGCCGGCAGCGGTCTCATCGTCTCGAGCACGTGCGACAGCGGCACGGCGCAGGCGCGCGTTCCCGCCACGCATAGCAGCGACGACACACCCGCGCTCGCTCGATCGTCCAAATCCGCCCGTCCCGCCATTCGAGAGCAGCTGCGCACCATCGTGCCTCAAAGCGGGTGCCCACGCAGCAAACGTGCGCGCGCACACCCTCCGCCGGAGTCACAGAGTTGCGCCACTAGCGCGATCAGGCTCTTTTCTTAGCCCATTTGGGTGAGCGGGAGGCCAAGGGCCCGGACCGACTGCGGGTAGTAGGAGCTCGGTCGTGTCTGGCCACTGGCGCTCACGGCTCGATCAGCCCTAGGCGTGCTTGCGCAGCCGCGACCTGCGCCAGCACCACCTCGGTGCGCGCACGGGCGCGGGCGGCCTCGGCGTTCGCAAGCGCTTGCAGCGACTCGGCTTCGAGCCCGTTGTCCTGCATCTGCTGCACTTGCGCCTCCGCCCAGCGCAGCGACTCCTGCGCGAGCGCCAGGCGGCGGGCCGCGTGCGCGCTCGCGACCTGTACGCGCGCACCGCTGTACTGGGCACGCGCGCGCTCGGCAGCGGCCTGGGCGCTGAGCTCGGCAGCTTGCGCGCGCGCCTGCGCGGCATCCGCTTTCGACGCGCCGCCGTCGAACAGGGGAACGGTCAAGCTCACACCCGCGCTGTACACCGGAAACAAATGCGAGGTCTGACCCTGCACGCCGGTGTCGGCGTCGTAGCCGAGCACGGGTGCGTGCGCGTGCTCCTGCATGCGTGCGCGTGCGTCCGCGGAGGCTCGTGCGCTCTCGAGCGCCTCGAGGCCCTTTTTGCCGATCGGCTCTGCATCGGCGGCAGGAGCCGCATTGCCATTCGTCAGCAGCAACGGATCTGGCTCGGCCGTTGCCGGCAGCTCACGTGACGCCACGAAGCCCAGCTCGAGGCGCGCGGTGTCCAGCTGCTCTTCGGCGCGCTCGGCGTCAATGCGCGCAGCCGCCGTTTGTTGAGCCGCCGTGGTACGATCCACCGCCGGCCGCGCGCCTTCTTCGACCAACGCAGCGACCCGTTGTTCGCGCTTGTCCGCGAGCGCGACGCCGTCCTTGGCCAGCTGCCAGAGCGCAAACGTGGCCGCCCAATGCACGTACGCACCTCGCACGTCGCGCACGATCTGCTCGGAGCGTGCCTGCGTGTCGGCTTCGGCCGCGCGACGCGCTGCGTTCGCGGCGTCGACCGCGGAGCCGGTGCGACCGAAGTCGTACAGGCTGCCGTGCAAGCCGAGCG
>JADGRF010000292.1 GCA_017881055.1 Sandaracinaceae bacterium | reverse complement strand
TGTAAACGATGCCTCCGCGCTGCGCAGCCGAGGCCATGACGATGGCGTCCACGACCGTGCTACCGGCAACCGCGACCATCGCCTCGCCGGCCACTCGCGCGATGCGCTCGGTCGTCGGCTCGATCTCGACCGCGTCCAGGATGGCTTGGCGGCGGCGACTCTTGCCGCGCCACCACTCCGCGACGACGACAGCTGGAACCATGATCTGCACGCGATCGGTGCTGGCCGTGTCCAGCACGATGCGTATGCGTTTGTCGCCCCGCTCGAGGGCAATCAAGGCGCCCGTGTCGAAGGTCAGAGAGAGCATGCGTCAGCGCTTCTTCGCGCGCTTCGACTGGCGCGATGACTTGCCCCGCGCCCCGGGCGGCGCGCGCCACTCGTCGCGCACGTGATCGCGGTCAGCCTCGGTGATGTCGCGCGTACCGAGCTCGCTCAAGAGGCGTGCACGAGCCTCGGCTTGCCGGTGTCGGTGCAAGGCCTCGGACAATACGGCCGACAGACTCTTGGCGTCGCGCTTGGCACGTTGCTTGGCCCACGCAAGGTCCTCGGCCGTCAGGGAAATGCTAATTTTCTCCGCGAGCGCCATGGCATCTTCCTACCACGGTAGGCATCCGGTAGCAACGCGGTGGTCGGCCCATGCCACTGCACGACGAGAGCCTGATGCGCAAAGCCCCATCGACCGCACGGTCGACCGCTACACCGAGGTGACCGCTGATGCGGTTCTGCGAAGGCGAATTGTCAGCTGGAGGGCGCGGTCCACGCCTTGCGTTTTCGACGCCGTCTGACACAATGTCAGACATGGCGAAGGCTCCCCCTGATGCTCGCGTGATTGCTCGCCTCGACGAAGAGGAGCGTGCGATCTTGCGACGCGCGCGCGCTGCGACAGGCAAGACCACGAGCTCGGTGATCAAGGCGGCGCTACGAGTGTTCGCGCGGACGTTGCCTGGTGAATCGGCACTCGCCACCTTCGAACGGCACGGCGTCGTTGGCGCCATCTCCGGGCCTCGCGATCTGTCTGAGACGTACAAGCAGCACGTCGATTACTCCGACAAGCACGGCGGCGAACGGTGATCCTTGCCGACACGGGGTTCTTCGTCGCACTCGTCGTGAGCAGTGATCGCCACCATGCGCGCGCAGTCGCAGCCGCTCGGCGCTATGCAAATCAAGGTCTGTTGACGACGTGGCCGGTCCTTACCGAGACGGTTCATCTCATTCAGCGAATCGGCGGCCCAGATATCGCGCGCAAGTTTCTGGAAGGGGTAGATGCCGGTGCGGCGCAGCTCTTCCACCTGGACGCGTCGCACATGGCGCGCATCGTTCAGCTCATGGAAAAATACCGCGACCTCCCGATGGACCTTGCGGATGCATCGCTCGTGATCAGTGCCGAGGCTACCGGTGACGGACGGATCTTCTCCACGGACGCGCGCGACTTCGGTGCCTACCGCTGGAAGAGGCGCAAGCCGTTCAAGAATCTGCTCGACGTATAGCGCTGCTCGCGCGCATCACCCCAAGCCGAGCTTTCGCGCTTGCTCCACCATCTCGGCTTGTTGCTCGGGCGTCATGCCTTCGAGCATCGATCGCAAGGCGCCGAGCTGCTCGGGATCGAGCTGCTGCATCATGGCCTGCGCCGCGCCGACTAGTTGCTCCTGCGACATCCCTTCGAGCATCGCCGGATCGAATCCCCCGAGCGGGCTCGAGACGGAGACCTCCGATGCGACCACCGCGGGCGCGAAGATCACCTTCTCCGGCGTCTTCTCATGTCCGATCCCGCGCTGCGCGAGCACCTCGAGCACCTTGTTGAAGCTGAGTCCCTTCGCGTCTGCGGACTCGTACATGCGCTCGATCGGAAACGCGACGCGGCGCTCCGGGTATCCGTTCTTGGCGAGCTGCCCCACGAGGTGATCCACGAAGGCGAGAAGCGTGTCGTTGGAGGAATCGGTCATGGTCGGCCGGACATAACATGAACGTAGGAGACGGCTCGACGGGGAACGTTGCGTTGCGTCCGCAAGCGAGTACATCTGCGGCATGCGCTACGACGATGGCTACAAGAGCGACGACGTCGAGGACCGCCGGCAGCAGCGTGCGCCTTCGGGCGGCGGAGGGTTGTCCGGCGGCGGCGTGAGCCTGCTCGTGACGCTGTTCCGAATGTTCGGGATTCCAGGTGTCGTCGTCGGTGCCGCCCTGCTCTATTTTGGCGGCAAATTCATGGCGCCCAGCGCCGGCAGCGGGCCCGCGACGGCGGCGGACCTTCAGGCCGAGAAACCGTTGGTGGAGTTCGTTTCGTTCGCATTCGACGACGCTCAGAAGAGTTGGCGCGATGCGCTCACGGCGGAGGGCACGACGTATCGCCCGGCCAAGCTGGTGTTGTTTCGTGACGGCACGCAGTCCGCCTGCGGCCTCGGCCAGGCCGCCATGGGGCCGTTCTACTGTCCCCTCGACGAGAAGGTCTACATCGACCTCGGGTTCTATCAGGAGCTGAAGCAGCGCCTGGGTGCGCCCGGCGATTTCGCGCAGGCGTACGTGATTGCGCACGAGCTCGGTCACCACGTGCAGCACTTGCTGGGCGACGACCAGCGCGTGCACCAGGCCGCGCGCGATGACCAAACTGGTGACACCGGCTTGTCCGTGCGCCTGGAGCTGCAGGCAGATTGCTACGCTGGCGTGTGGGCGCAAGCTGCCAAGCGCCAGAATCTGCTCGAGACGGGCGACATCGAAGAAGCGCTCAACGCGGCCTCGA
>JADGRF010000047.1 GCA_017881055.1 Sandaracinaceae bacterium | reverse complement strand
TGATGAAGCGCGGTGGCTGAGTTAATTAACATACCCGCCGAGCAGCCTGCGGCTCTCGGCGGAATAACATACCCGCCGAGCAGCCTGCGGCTCTCGGCGGAGCGTTACCGCAGGATCGGCAGCACGCTCGCGCGGGCGTCGGTCCAGAGCAGCTCGGGGCCCCGCCGCGGAAAGGGCGGCAGGCCTTCGAGTAGGGTGTCCAGCTGCTTGGGGTCGCGCGCCATCACGGCCCAGCGCACCTTCGACACGAACTGCGTCACATCGGCGGGCGTCTCGATCACGCGGCACGACAGACCGTTGGCACGCGCACTGGCCTCCGCCACGCGCTCCACCTCCAAGTGCCGATTGGACACGTTCGAGAGCAGGATACCGTCGGGGGCGAGCTGGCGGGCGTACACTGCAAACGCTTCGCGCGTGAGCAGATGCACGGGCACCGCGTCGCTGGAGAACGCGTCGATGGCGAGCACGTCCAGGCGCTGCGCGGGCTCGCGTGCCAGCCAAAGCCGGCCGTCGCCAATCACGATCTGCACGCTGGCCGGAGTGTCCCCGAGGAACGTGAAGTCGTGGCGTGCGAGTGACGCCACCTCGGGATCCAGCTCGTAGAACCGCAGCGCATCGCCCCGTCGCCCGTACGCTGCGATCGTGCCGACTCCGAGGCCAAGCACGGCGATCCGGCGCGCTCGCTCGCTGTGGTGGCGCTCCATCACGCGTGCCAGGGCGGTGCCGGGGCCAAAGTACATCGTGGGCCGATTCGTCATGCCCTTCGTCGTCAGCTGCATACCATGACGGATCCGGCCGTGGGTCAGCACACGCCCCTCCGGCAACGCCGTCACGCGCAGCGGCCCCAAGAACGAGCGGCGACGCTCGACGATCGTGCCTTGCTTGGTCTCCCCTCCCGCGCGCAGCACGAGCGCCGCGGCCAGGAGCGGCACGGCCACCCCGATGCCCAGGAACAGCAGCTGCCGCTGGCCCGCGCTGAGCGACGCGCGCAGCCCCAGCATTGCGCCGAACACCGCGAGCGCCGACAATTCCAGCTCGTAGTAGTCATCGAACACGAGCGGAGCGACCAAGCTCACGAGCACGGCGCCGAGCGCACCAGCCGCGGCGATGCAAAGATAGAAGCGCGTCAGCGCGAACGGCTCCGGGCGTGAACGCGCGAGCGCGTCGTGGCAGAGCAGCGAGCCGCAGAACAGCACGCCGAGCGAACCGGCGAGCTGACGCGGGAGCGAGGCCGAGCCCTCGGCAAACGAGCTCCAGCCGAGCAGCACGCACGCCACGACGAACGACGCCAGCACCACGGTACGAGCCCGCGCAGGCACCCCGAAGCTGCTGAACGCAAGCACGTACGTGCTCAGGTAAAGCGCGAGCGGTAGCACCCAAAAGAGCGGCGTCGCGGCTACGTCCGTGGTGATGTGCTGGGTCACGGCGAGCAAGAGCGCGCTGGGCAGCCCGGCGAGCACGAGCCAACGCAGTACACGCACACCACCGAGCGCACCCGTGAGCGGAACGGCGGCGCGCGGCGCGCGCACGATCAAGAGGGCTGCACACGCCGTCAGCAACAGAGCCTCCAGCAGAAAACCTCGGCCAAACCAGGTGTCTTGCTGCGGCAGCGCGAGCAGCGGCTCGACCACGAACGGGTACGCCAAGAGCGCTGCGAGCGAGCCGACGTTCGAGAGCGCGTAGAGCGCGTAAGGCGGTCGACCGAGCACGAGCGCGAACCAGCGTTGCAGGAGCGGCGCCGTACACGACAGCAGGAAGTAACGTGCGCCGATCTGCTGGCTGAGCTGCCACGCGATCGCGAGCGGAGGCCAGCGCAGGTTTGGCGCCGGCAGCTGCACACCCGCGAGCGCGGGCAACCACAGCGACATCAGCACGCACACCACCACCAGCAAAAGGTGCAGTCCGGCCTGCGTGCGCGGCGAGCACAGCTCGCTCGTGACGTGCGCGTAGGTGTAGCCGCAGAGCAGCGCGACCTGAAAGAACACCAGTGCGGCGCCCCACGTGGAAGGGCTACCGCCGTAACTCGGCAGCAGTTGCTTTGCAGCCATCGGCTGCACGAAGAAGAGCAGAAATGCGCCGAGCAGCGTCGCAACCGCGAACAGGCCGGCGATCACCGTTTCGCGGGTCACGTTGCCGTTGCCAGCGGTCACGCGGTCCAGCGATCAGGCCCCGCGCAGCATGCTGACGCGGCCGGTGCGCACCAGCTCGACCACGTCGTAGTCCTTGAGCAGACGCACGAGCGAGTCGATGGTGTTCTCGTGGCCCGTGACCTCGATGATCATGGAGTCGGGCGCGACGTCCACGATCTTCGCGTGGAAGATGTCGACGATGTCGAGCAAGCGCTTGCGCGCCTCTTTGCCACCTTGCACACGCACGAGAGCCAGCTCCCGGCTCACGAACTCTTGCGACGAGATGTCGCTGATCTCGCTCACGTCCTCGAGCTTCTTCAGCTCGGCGACCATGACCTCGGCGTCGGTGCTGGCATCGACGACGAACGTCATGCGCGACATGCCGGCCTGCTCGGACGAACCCACCGCCAGCGAGCGGATGTTGAAGCCTTTTTCGCCGCAGCAGGTCGCGACGCGCTGCAAGACGCCCGGACGGTCTTTCACCAACGCGACGACCGTGTGCGGCAGAAGCTTGGTGCTCGATGAGTTGGCCACGCGGGCGTTATTTCGCACACCGCACGCTTTGTCGAGGCCCACCTGTGAACTCCGCGCGAGCTACCCATGTGCGCTCGGGTAGGAGAAAGCGTGTACGGCGTCGCGCTCGCATTGAGTTATTCTTGTAAACGTGCAGCCACAGCACGCGCGCTCGTTCCGATTCCTATGGCTCGCGACGGGCTTGCTGCTCGTATGCGCGTGCTCACAGTCGAAAGCCAAGCCGAAGGCCGCCACGTGCGATCAGGGCAGCTTCTGCCGTGACAGCGACTGCGACACGATCTGCGACATCGACGAGGGGGGCGCCAACGTCGACACCGATCACGACGGCACCCCGAACTACCTCGACACCGACTCCGATGGCGACGGGATCCCCGACTCGGTCGAGGCCGGCGATGCCGATCGAAAGACGAAGCCGGTCGACGCCAACCACGACGGCGCGCCCGACTTTCTCGAGGCCAGCTATCCGCTCGGCTTGGGCACGCTGCCCGACGGCGGCATCGGCGTGATCGAGCTGTACGACGCCAGCAGCAGCGACGCGGCCGTGATCGAAGGCAGCGGACACTACGGCTCCGACGGCGGCATGATCGTCAGCGCGCAGTGCCCTGCCAGCGCGATCGTTCCCGCGCTCTGTCTGCAGAGCGAGACGAACCTGTGCGACGGCTTGGACAACGACTGCAACGGCACGGTCGATGGCAACGGCACCTGCGAGTGCAAGCGCGGTGAAGCGCGCAAGTGCTTTCGCGGTCCACCGGGTCGACGTGGCATCGGCGCGTGCGAGGACGGCGAGCAAGTCTGCGTCGGCGACGAGTTCCCGCGCTGGAGCGACTGCCAAGGCGGACGCGCGCCCAGCCGCGAGATCTGCGACGGCCTGGACAACGATTGCAACGGCTGCGCCGACGAGATCAAAGGCTGCAAACCGAGCCTCGCGTGCCCGGGGCCGCACGACTCACGCACGCCGGACGCGAAGCCCTTCACGTCGTACACGCTCGACGCGAGTCAGTTCTACACGGGAAATGACGCTACTTCCTATCACTGGACGATCCTAGGCTCGCCGTGCGACCGCTTGTTCGGCAGCCTGGATGGGAGCGCGACCTCGGAGAGCGGCAAGCTCAGCTACACGCTTCGCAACTCGGACAAAGTCGACGCGGACGTGACCTTCACGCTCAGCGGCGCGTATCAGATCACGCTCGAGATCAACACACAGAAGGGCCTTTTGCGCTGCACCTGGATCGTGAACGTGCGTGCGCCGGGCGTGCGCGTCGAGCTGTGCTGGGACAAGACCGGCCCGGTATCGGCGACGAACGGTGACGCGGTCGATCTCGATCTGCATCTGGGTACACCGCAAGTCACGACCTCATGGTCGAGCCCCGGGGACTGCTACTGGGATACCTGTCGCGGCGCGTCGACACCGGCCTGGTCCTACCCGAACACCTGGACGCTCAGCGATTGTACGGGCCCGAGCGCGCAGAACTACCCCGCGTACTCGGTGACCGGGTACTGCCCGAACCCGCGCCTCGACTTCGACAGCCGACTCGATTCAGCCTCCGCGGCGAGGTACATCACCGAGAACATCAACCTCGACAATCCCAACACCGGCGACACGTTTCGCGTCATGGTCCACTACAATACGAACGTGATCGCGGACGGCCAGAACCCCGATGCCGGCATGGCCTCGCCGATCGAGACCCACCCGCTCGTGAACGTCTACTGCGACGGGGAGCTGGCCGGCAGCTTCGGCGGCGACCCCGAGCTACGCTCAGACCCGGAAGAAGTCGCCGGTTTCGCCACGCCGGGGCAAATGTGGAGGGTCGTGGACGTCGCGGTCGCCGCCAAGGGTTGCGCGCTCACCCCGCTTGCCGCACCTTCCGGCGGCGCGCTGAGCGGTTATTGGATCAGTGACTGGGATCCTAGCTACGGCAACTGATAGACTCACGCGCTGTCACGATGCCGCCCACTTCACTCGATGAGCCCCAAGCTGGCCAGCCCGCGCCGTCCAAGGACCGGTGGTCGGCCGACGAGCTGATTCCGTTCGGCAAGTACCTGCTGCTGAACAAGATCAACTCGGGCGCGAGCGCGGCCGTGTATCGCGCGAAGATCCGCGGCGAAGCCGGCTTCGAGCGCCTGGTCTCGATCAAACGCATCCTGCCGCACATGGCGGGCGACCCGGAGTTCGTGACCACCTTCGTGCGCGAGGCCAAGACCGCAGCGCGCCTGAACCACACCAACATCTGCCCGATCTACGAGCTCGGCAAGGTGGGCGAGTCCCTGTATATGGCGATGGAGTGGATCGCCGGCAAGGATCTCGGCGCGATCACGCGCCGCTTGCATCGCGACGGCGAGGTCATGCCGCCGGTCATCGCCGCGTTCATCGCGGCCAAGCTGTGCGACGCGCTGGACTACGCGCACTCGCTCAAGGATGCGCGCGGACAATCGGCCGGCATCATTCACCGCGATCTTTCGCCGACCAACATCGTGGTCAGCTACGAAGGCCAGGTGAAGCTGATCGACTTCGGCTTGGCGAAGGCTGCGGGGCGTGCACAGCAAACCAACGTCGACGCACTGAAGAAGAAGCTGGGCTACATGAGCCCCGAGCTGGTGAAAGGCAAAGCGCCCGACTCGCGCTCGGACATCTTCGGCGTCGGCGTGTGTCTGTACGAGATGGTGACCGGTCGTCGCCTGTTCGCAGGCAAGGACGACATGGCCACGCTCAAGATGGTGAGCAGCGCATCCGTGCCGCCGCCGTCCGCGCTCGTGGAAGATGCGCCGGAGGAGCTGGAGCAGATCGTCATGCACGCGCTCGAGCGCGAGCCCGAAGCACGCTGGCAGACCGCGGCCGAGATGGGCCACGCGCTGATGCAGTTCATCGCGTCCAACGATCCGAAGTGGACCAGCCGGCAGCTGGGCGACTTCATGGTCGGGCACTTCGCCAACGAGATGGCGGCCGATCAGAAGCGCGTGAACGAGCTGCTCGAGGCCAGCAAAGACCCGCAGGTACTGGAGGAGCGTCGGCGCTTCTTCTCGTCGCCCGCAGGCGCGGCGGCCATGGCCAAAGCCGAGGTCGCCCGTCGCATGAGCACGATGCCGCCCGGCGCGATCTCCGATTCGGGGCGACCGTTGATCGGCCACAACGCCGGTCACCCGTCGGCGGCCAGCAGCGCGCTGAAGACGCCTGCTCTGCCGCGCGTCGCGCTGGCAGCTGGCGTCATGGCGGGGCCTCCCAGCAAGGTCGCCCTGCCGCCAACAGCTGCAGCAAGCGGGCACGCGGGTGGGGGTTTCTTCGAGGACGAGCCCACCGGCTTCTTCGATCCGGCGAGAGCAGGCAACGGCGCTGGCGAGGACGAGAACACCGCGTTCTTCGACGGCGCCGCGCATGCCAAGGCCGCCGAAACCGCCTTCGGCGGCGCCACGCGCACGACGCCGACGAACGCGGGCGCGGCCGGGGAGAAGCCTGTCCCACCTCCGCCTGCGGCAACGAAGCCGGTACAGCTTGCGCTTGCGACGGAAGAAGACGCGCTCGGCTACTCGTCGGAGAAGACCGAGTTCCTCGCGGACGACGAGCTTTCCGACGCGTTCGTGGATGAACCGCCGCGCGAGAAGCCGGCCCAGTCAGCCGAGCCCGTCCGCAAGCCCGACGCACGCGGCTTCGAGGAAGAAGAAGCCACGCACATCTTCTTCAACAAGGACGACGGCACCGGCATCCCCGACCTGCTCGCCGAAGAGCCCACGCCGCCGCCGCAGGCGAAGGGCCCGATGAAATTCCCGTCCTCGGTGCGCGTCTCCGAGGAAGCGCTGCAGCCGAGGGCTGCACCCGCCGCACCGCCGCCACCCAAGCCGCAGCCGTCAGCGGCAGCGCGGATCCCGGCGGCGCCGCGCACCAAGACCGGCGAGCGCATGCGCTCGAACACGCTGCAGATGCGCGCCGCGCCGGCGCAGCGCGATCGCATGTCGACCGTGCTGCTCGTGCTCGGGATCATGATGCTGGTGATCGCGGTCGCGGGCTTGATCATCAAGACGCCACTCGGTGTCACGCTCGGCATCCGCAAGCCGAGCGTCGGCGCGATCGAGGTGCGCACGACGCCGTTCGTGGAGGCGTCGGTCAAGCTCGACGGCGTGTACCGCGGACGCGCACCGCTGCGCATGGATGGCGTGCACGCCGGTGGCCGGCGCCTCGAGCTCGAGGCCGACGGCTACAAGAAGGTCGAGCGCGACATCGATCTGTCTGCTGGAACGACCGCGATGGTGGACATCGCCATGACGTCGAACAAATCACCCTGAGAACGCTCACCATGAGTCCGCTCGCAGCTCCCTGTCAGCCGATCATTCTCGCCCCCCGTGGGCTCGCTCGGACGCAGTCTCACCTACCGCATGAGCGACGCGACTGCGGCACGCGCCGCGCTCGCACGCCTGCGCGACGGGTTCGCGCTGACCCGGGGGACGCTCGGCTTCGGCGAGCCCACGCTGCGCGCGCTCGGTCACGAGCTCGCCGGTTTACGCACGTTTCCCGCGCTCTCGGGCAGCGGAACCAGCGTTCCCTCCACGCAGGAAGCGCTCTGGATCATGCTCCGCGACGACTTCTGTCCGCCGCGTACGGGCGAGCAGCTCGACTTGCGCAAGGTCGGTTTGTAGTCAATTTGTAGTCAATCCGCCGCCGCGGGCTTCTTCGGCGGCGGATTGGTCTTCGCGGCGTCGATGCTGTCACCGACCTTCAAGCGATGCATGACAGCGCGCTTCTGGCGTTCTTTGTACGCCGCGTGGCTCGCATCACCAAGCTCGTTGCGCTGCTCGGTGCTGCGATCGAGGATCTGAAACTCGGTCAGCACGAAGATCACGGGGCCCAGAGCACGCGCTTGCGCCGGCGCGCGCTCCAGCATCTTCGGTGGCACGCGCAGCGGCATGTCGACCACGAAGTGCACGATCGAGTAGTCGGTCGCGCTGAAGCGGTTGTCGAGGCGTGTCAGCTCGTCTTCGGAGTCGGGCTTCGGCTGCAGCTGGTCGAACAGGCCGCGCAGATGCGGACGGCTCTCGCAGTAGCTGCGGAACGGGAACAGCGTGTTCGTGCTCTGCCCCGGGATCACGTAGTTGAACGGGAAGATGTGACGCAGCATGTAGTTGAGCGTCGGAAAGATGTCGTCCGGCTCGCGCGTCACGATGCGAAACCGCAGCTTGTCGTAGACGTTGGCCGCAATGGTCTCCGACTTCGACAACAGCTTCTGGTACAGCGAGTCCTTGTTCTTGCGACCGCCGGTGAACTCTAGGATCGGAAAGCCCGACGAGAGCATGCCGCCGATCACGCGATAGACCTTTTCCTCGACCAGATAGAACAGCTCTTGGTCGGCGAACGGCAGCGTGAAGAGCAGCTCGCGCCCCTCGAGGTGATGGATGATGTGCATCACCTTCAAGATCGCGCACGCGCACATCTGGCGATGACCTTGGCCGGAGGCCAGCATCATCAGGCCTGGCAAATCCAACGTGGCGACCGGCTTCGGGATCGGGAACTCGAAGTGACGCCGCAGGAACGCGATCGCGTCGTCGCGCACCGCGTTCATGCGGTCGACATCGCTCGAGGTCTCGAGGCTCATCTCCTGCGCGACGATCAGCTCGCGCGCTTCGGCCTCGTTGGCGAAGTTCATGCGGTACCAATCGATCACCGAGCCACCGCGCAGCACGAGCCGAAGGGCATCGAGATCCGACAGGCTCAGGTCATCGATCGCGCGATAATGCGTGTCGGTCTGGGTGTCTTCGGGCGCGCTCGACATGGATTCGCTGGACTCGGCCCCCGCCGAGACCCGCGTAGCGTAACCCAATCAGCCCGATTGTCCGTGGTCGAAACGCAGGCTGGCGAACTACCTACCCCGGCCGAGAGACAGCGTACCGAGAAAGATCCCCACGCTCATCGCGAGCACAGCCAGGTTGCCCCAGACCGCGCCTTCACAGCCCGTGATGCAAGTTGCGCCGAAAACCAAGATGCAGAGGGAAGCTTTGTGCATGAACATCCGACGTTGAGCGCTGTTGTGCTCCACTATCCTACAGCCCCCTGTAGCCGTCAAAACTTCTACTACAGGCAGCGCGCGGATCGCCAACAAAAAAGTTGCACGCGCGCCACCCTCCCGACTTCGGGTCTTCTGTGATCGCTGCGTGTTGGCGCTGTTTGCAAGATGGGCAATAGTGCAGGCGAACATGGCCGAATCGATCATCCCCGATAGCGCGCTCGATGCGCTTCCAATCCTCGCGCTGCGGAACTCCGTGTTGTTTCCAGCCTCGGTCGTGCCGGTAAACGTCGGGCGCGCGCGCTCGGTGCGCTTGATCGAAGAAGCGTTCGGTCTCGAGCGCCCGACGATCGGCGTGCTCGCGCAGCGCGATGCCGAAGAAGAAGATCCCGGCTTCGAGCGCCTGTACACGGTGGGCACGTTGGCCCGCGTGCTCAAGGTGATCCGCTTGAGCTCCGGCCACTACAGCGTCGTGCTCCAAGGCATCGGCCGCATGCGCGTGACAGAAGCCGTGGGACGCGAGCCCTGCCTGCGTGCGCGCTGCGAGCGTTTGTACGAGCAGCTGCAGCGCGACGAAGAGATCGATGCTCTGACCGTCCACCTGCGCGAGCTGGCGCGCGGCCTCGCGCGTACGCTGCCATCACCCCCGCGCGAGATGGGCGTCGTGCTCGACAACGTGCAGGAGCCCGGCGCGCTGGCCGACCTGGTTGCGTCACATCTTCCCATTCCAACTGACAAGAAGCAGCAGATCATCGAGACGCTGGACGTGCGCGCACGCCTCAAGGCCGTGCTCGATCTGATCAAGCGTCAGCAAGAGATCCACCGCGTGAAGCAGGAAGTCGCCTCGATGGTCGAGGAAGAAATGTCCAAGTCGCAGCGCGAGATCCTGCTGCGACAACAGCTGCGCGCGATCCGCCGCGAGCTGGGCGAGAGCGGAAACGAAGACGACGACCTCGACGAGCTGCGCGAGCGCCTGAGCAAAGCGAACCCGCCCCCGGAGGCCGAGAAGGCGGGACGCCGCGAGCTGTCGCGCATGAGTTCGATGAACGCCGCGAGCGCCGAGTATCAGGTCGCGTTCAACTACGTCGAGTGGCTGTCGGACTTGCCGTGGAACAAGCAGACGCCGGATCGCCTGGACGTGCCGGAAGTGCGGCGCGTGCTCGACGAAGATCATCACGGCTTGGAAGAGCCCAAAAAGCGCATCGTCGAGTACATCGCGGTGCGCAAGCTCAAGAGCAACAAGAAGAGCCCGATCCTGTGCCTGGTCGGACCGCCCGGCGTGGGCAAGACCTCGCTCGGCAAGTCGATTGCGCGCGCGACCGGTCGCGAGTTCGTGCGCGTCGCGCTGGGTGGCGTGCAGGACGAAGCGGAGATCCGCGGTCATCGCCGCACGTACGTCGGTGCGCTACCGGGCCGCTTGATCGCCAGCTTGAAGAAGGCCGGCTCGAGCAATCCCGTGTTCGTGCTCGACGAGATCGAGAAGATGAGCGCGGACTACAGCGGCGATCCCGCGAGCGCGCTGCTCGAAGCGCTCGACCCAGAGCAGAACAACGCCTTCGTCGATCACTACTTGAACGTGCCGGTCGATCTCTCGCAGGTCTTGTTCATCGCCACGGCCAATCGCAAAGACACGATCCCGCGGCCCTTGCTCGATCGCATGGAAGTGATCGACATTCCCGGCTACACGCGCGACGACAAGCTCGCGATCGCACGCGACTTCCTGGTGCCGCGTCAGCTCGCGGATCACGGCCTCACGCCTGAGCATCTCGAGTTCACGAACGAGGGCCTCGAGCGGCTCGTGAACGAGTACACCTCGGAAGCCGGCGTGCGTCACTTGGCGCAGCAGGTCGCGTCGATCTGTCGCGCCGTGGCCGTGCGCGTCGCGAGTGGCGACGTGACCCACATCGACGCGGGTCCCGAGTTCGTGGAGAAGGTGCTGGGCGCACCCAAGTACGAGCTGGACGTCGCAGAGCGTGCGCCGGCCGCTGGCATCGCGACCACGCTGACGTGGACGCCCAGTGGCGGCGAGATCATGTTGGTCGAGAGCTCGCAGATGCCCGGCCGCGGCGAGGTCCACCTGACCGGCAAGATGGGCGACATCCTGAAAGAGTCTGCGGCCGCGGCGTTTTCGTACGTGCGCGCCCGCGCGAACACGTTCGGCTTGAAGGACGACTTCTTGAACCGCATCGACGTGCACGTGCATCTGCCGAAGGGCGCGATCCCGAAAGACGGTCCGGCCATGGGGCTGTCGATCTTCGTGTCGCTCGTGTCGATGCTGCGCAACATCCCGATCCGCTCCGATGTCGCCGTGACGGGCGAGATCTCGCTGCGCGGCAAGGTCCTGCCGGTCGATGGGCTCAAGCAGAAGTGCCTCGCGGCACATCGTGCCGGCATCCGCGAAATCGTGATTCCTCGCAGCAACATCTCCGATCTCGATGAGGTGCCCGAGCGCATCCGCAAGGATCTGAAGGTGCACCTGATCTCGCGCGTCGACGAAGTGCTCGCGATCGCGCTCACCGAGCCGGTGCTGCCGCTGGTCAAAGAGCCCCCGCATCCCCCGGCTCACGCCTGAACAGCGCGCGTCGTGTAGGATCCACGGCGTGCTTTCGCCTTCGAAGCTGGTGTTCACGCTGACGAGCGCGCGTCTCGCGCTCGGGCTCGCGGTGCTCGTCGCGCTGCTGATGTGCGCGGTACCGCTTTTGGGCATTCAAGGACCGGAGAGCGCGCTCGTGCTCGGTGTGATCTTGCCGCCGATGGCTGCATGGGTGAGCGCGCGGCTGTGTCTTGTGCTGCGAGCCCGCGGCGGCGCGAGCAGCACGGCTCTGTTGCTCGAAGCCTCGACCGGGTTCGCGGCGTTACTGTGCGCGTTGCCCGCGCTAGTGCTCTGGCTCGACGCGCTGCGCATCCGCAACTGCATGCCGCTCTCGGGCTTTCTGTTCATGATCCTCGGGCCCGCGTTCTCGGTACTGCTCGCCAGTCTGTGCGGCGTGCTGGCCGGGACCGTGTGGACGCGGCCTCTTGCAGCCATCAGCGGCGCTCTCGCATTGCCGATCGGCAGCATCGCGCGCGCGCTCGCGCGTTTCTACGCCACTCCAGCGATCTTCGCCTACGGACATTTCTTCGGCGTGTTCACCGGCACCGTCTACGACGAAGAAGTAAGCCTGACCGAGCCGTTCCTGTGGCTGCGCGTTGCGACCGCCGTCTGGATTGCCGGCATCGCGCTCTTGCTCACGAACGGCATCGAGCCGCGCACGTTGCGCCCGAGCACGCACGTCGCACGCGAGCGACGGGGCGGCTTTCTGCTGGCGGTGACGCTGTGCGCAGCAGGCGCGACCAGCGAAGTGTTCGCGGTGCAGCTGCATCACGCGAGTAGCGTACCGGCGCTCGTGGAGATGCTCGGTGGCCGGCTCACGAGCCGGCGCTGTCAGCTGTTCTTTCCGCGCGAGTTGCTTGCGGGCGACCGCGCGCGGCTCGCCGACGAGTGCGATTTCGGCGTGACGCGTGCGGAGCGCTGGCTCGGCGTCAGCCACCCCGCACCCGTCTCGGTGTACCTGTTTCGCTCGTCCGACGAGAAGCAGTTGTGGATGGGTGCCGCGGGCACGAACATCGCAAAGCCTTGGCGCTCGGAGGTGTACATCAGCGAGACCGGCTTCCCGAACCCCACGCTGGGGCACGAGCTGGTGCACGCGGTGGCTCGTGGGATCGGCCAAGGCCCCTTGCGCATCGCGGGCAAGCTCGCTGGGCTCTGGCCGGATCCCGCGTTGATCGAAGGCGTGGCAGTTGCGGCCGCGTGGCAAGGCTCCGGGGGCCTCACGCCGCACGAGTGGGCCCACGCGATGTTGCAACTCGACATGATGCCCAGGCTGTCCGGCATCTTCGGTGCGGGCTTTCTCGCGCAGCAGAAGCGCCTGGCCTACACGCTGTCGGGCTCGTTGCTGCGCTTCGTGGCCGAGCGCTACGGCGCGCAGAAGGTTCGGCGTGCGTACTCGAGCGGCGATCTCGCAGGCAGCGTCGGCATCCCGCTCGATCGTCTGGAGGCCGAGTGGCACGCGTTTTTACGCGCGCAGCCACTCGCGCCACGCGCCCTGTCGCTCGCACGCGCGCGCTTCACGGGCCCGAGCGTGTTCTCGGCGGTGTGCCCCCACGCCGTCGCCACGCTGGACGACGTGCTGCACGCCGATCTGGGAGCCGGCGACGACGCGCACGCCGAGCAGACCTGCGCGCGCATCCTGGACATCGACCCGGAGGACGAAGCCACCCGAGCCACGCGGGTCGGCGTGCTCGCTCGGCTGCGCGCAGACGCGCGCGCACGCAGCGAGCTCGCGTTGCTGAAGGACACCCCCAACGCCCGAAACCCGTACGCCGCCGTGGCGCGCCAAGCGCTCGCCGACGAGGCGTTCCGCCGTGGTGATCGCACTACGGCGCTGGCACTGTACGACGCCCTGCTCTCCGAGCCGGTCGAGGACGACATGCTTCGGCAGCTGCAGGTAAAAGCGCTCGCCCAGCGCGGCAGCGACGCGCAAGCCAAGCTGTTCTTCGAGCTCTTGGTCGGCGAGCCCGGCCAACGCTCCGACGGCGCGACCGCCGTGCACCTGGCTCGCGAGCTACGCGCCGAGCGCAGCGACGGTCTCCCTCAGTACCTCGAGGCGCGTCAGCTGTACTTCCAGAAGCGCTTCGCACGCGCCGCGGCGCTACTCGGCGAGGCACGCCGCCTGGGCCTGCCCACGCGCGAGCTGCGGAGCGAAGCCACGCGCGTCGAGGCCATCAGCCTCTACGCCACCGGCGACCTCACAGGCGCGACAGCACGCTTCCAGGAGCTGCGCGACGACGGAGTGCCCGCCCACCGAGCCGACGCCGAAGACTGGCTCGCCCACATCACCTGGCACGCGCGCAGCGTCGCGCATTGAAGCAGCCTCGCGCATACGCCAAAACAGTGACGGATGGCGCAGTGGATCGCGCGCCAAACGTCACTGTTTCTTCGCTTGCTGCAGCACGATGAAGCGCAGTGATCCAAACTCGGTTTGACCGAGCGTGTAGATCACCTCACCCAGCGTTCTGAACGGGGTTCGCTTGTCCGCCACGATGCGCACTT
>JADGRF010000046.1 GCA_017881055.1 Sandaracinaceae bacterium | reverse complement strand
GTCGCGGGCGCCTGGCAGGCACCAATCAGCGTAGCGAGCCCGAAAAACCACCCATACGGCCTGCGCGTTGTCGTCACGTGTGCACCTCGTAGCGTTAGTGGCCACGTGCGGTGCAAACCAGTCTGGATTTTTTTTCGGCTCCCCGTGAAGAACGCTTCTGGGGTCAGGGCGTGAGGACCAGCTTACCCACGCTGCGACGATCGGCGAGCTGGGCGAGCGCCTCCGCGGCACGCGCGAGCGGGAACCGCGCCGTGATGGGCGGGCGTAACGAGCCAGCTTGGTAGAGCTCGTAGAGCGCGGCCGTGGCCTCGTGCAGGGCGCTCGGCGCATGCTCGTGATAGCCGTGGATGTGGATGCCGATCAGCGAGATGTGCTTGAGCATGACGCGGTTCAGCTTGGCCGACGGAATCTCGCCGGACGAAAAGCCCACGACCAGAAGGCGCCCACCCCACGCGATGCACTTCATCGAGCCTTCGAACACGGCGCCACCGACCGACTCGCAGATCACGTCGGCGCCACGACCTGCCGTCAGCTGCAGCACGTGCTCGGGCCAATCCGGAAGGCGCGTGTCGACGGCCTCGTCGGCTCCGTGCTGCCTGCACAGGTCGAGCTTGTCGCCCGATGCGCCCGCGATCACACGAGCACCGAGCACGCGGCCCAGCTGCAGCGTGGCAAGCCCGACGCCACCGGCAGCGGCCTGCACGAGCAGCGTCTCGCCGTGCAGGAGCCGCGCACGATCGACCAAGCCCAGATACGCCGTCTGGTATGCCACGCCGAGCGCACACGCGTCGGCGAACGGTACGCCATGCGGCACGTGCTGCACGCGACGCACATCCGCCACCGCGATCGATGCGTAGCCGCCGTAGGAGAGCTGCGCCGCGACGCGCTGCCCCACGCTGAAGGTGGTCACACCCGGCCCGAGCGCGCGCACCGTACCGGCGACCTCACTGCCGGGCGAAAACGGCAGCTCGGGTTTCACTTGGTACTTGCCCTGGCAGATCAGGGTGTCGGCAAAGTTGCAGCCGATGGCTTCGACGTCGATCGCCAGCTCGGTCGGCCCCGGCACGGGGTCTGTCAGCTCGGTCAGCTGCAACAAGGACGGCGCGCCCAGCTCCCGCATGATCATGGCTTTCATGACTCAGTGCTCGCTCTCTTTCGATGCAGGTTCGTTCACGTGCGAACGCCAATCCTTCTCGACGATCAGGCGCGCGCCGCGCGAGAACGTGAGGTACGACCATGCCCATTGAATCAACACGAGCAAGCGGTTCTGAAAGCCGCTTAGGAGCGTGAAGCGGCTCATCTCGCCGATTGCACCGGCCAGCTCGACACCGGTCGGGCCACCGCCGACGATCACGAAGGTGAGCAGTGGCCTGCGCGCCTCGGCATCACTCGCGCGCTCCGCCAGCTCGAACGCGCTGAGCACGCGGCGGCGAATCTCCGTCGCTTGCTCGAGGGTCTTCAGGCCCGGCGCGAAGGGCTCCCAGGCATCGTGACCGAAGTACGCATGCTGCGCGCCGGTCGCGACCACGAGGTAGTCGTAGTCGAAGCGACCGAAGTCGCCGGACACCGCATGCTCGTCGAGCAGCACACGATCGACGCGTCCCTGCACGACGCGCACGTTCTCGTGCCGCGACAACAGCGACCGGATCGGTGGAGCGATCTCCGCAGGGCTCAGGCCCGCCATCGCAACCTGATACAAGAGCGGCTGAAACAAGTGGTAATTGCGCCGATCGAGCACGACGACGTCGAAGCGCGCGTCACCGCCGAGCCCGCGAGCCACATTCATGCCCGCAAAGCCCGCGCCGATCACCACGACGCGCTTCTTGTCAGTGTTCGCCGCCACCGCCATCAGGATCCTTCAGTCCGTGGGAGATCGAGCAAGAACCTCGGGCGAACCATACCCGATCGCAAGAGCAGAAGCGCTCGGCTGCGAGCGCTTCAAACCTGTACTCACCGGAGACGACCTTGGGCCGGCCTCGGAAGCTGCGCTACCCTCGGGCGCAGCAACCGCATGTCCTTTGAACGTTCCACGTTGCTGACCTCGCCGCTCTCGTTTGCCGACTTCGCGCTACGCGCTGTGTTCTTCGCGCTTGCACCGTTCGCAATCGTGCTCGCGGCCGAGCTGTTCCCCGTGCGCGGCGCGCTGATCGACGTGGGCCTCGCGCTCGTCGTATTCATGGCCGGGGAGGCGCCGGCCCGCACGGTGGCCCGTGTGCCGATCCTGCGCGCGGTGCTGTCGCAGGCGTTCGGCTTTCAGAGCTTCTATCGCAGTCGCACGCCGCGACCGTTCGCGTACTACGTCTTCTACCCACTGCTGTTTCCGTACTGGCTCAGCAACCGCGACGCGCGCAGCGAGTTTCTGGTGTTTCGCAGCTACACGATCGGCGGCCTCGTGATCCTTTTGGCCACGCTCGCGTGGCAGTACTTCAGCTCGTTCCGCCCCGAGCTCGGACCGCGCGAGTTTCTGCCGAGCGTGCTGGTGTGTCTCGGCGCCGAGACGCTGCTGGTGCTCGCGCTGCTGATGCCGATCGCCACGACGCTGGTCTGGTACCACACGAGCCTGCGGCGCGGTCGCCTGGTTGCGCTGCTCTTGATCGCGTTCGCATCGACGGGCCTGTCGCTCTACCGTGTCAGCCGCGCGCGCGATCCGATCGTGTCGTACACGACGCGCGAGCGGGTGATCCTGCGCACGAGCGTTGCACCCGGGCGCGCACACTGGGCCATGCTGGAGGCGGCGCGCGCCGGCATACGAGCCCGCGTGCTCGAGGAACGTGAAGTCTTCGGCGACGGCGAGGTCGAAGGCCCGCCTGTCGACGCCGCGCGCGCCGCGCTGCGCTCGTTCTACAAGACCGACGAGGCCCTGGCGTTTCACTTATGGGCCAGCCCGCGCAGCGATCCCAGCGTGGTCGTGCTGTACTTCGAGTCGCGCCAGAAGAAGCGTCCCATCTGGCTCGCGATCAAGCGCGATGGCAGTGAAATCGTGAAGCGCCGCGAGCTGCCGAAGGGCGCCTTCGCGGCGATGCGCAAAGCCGCCGACGGCTCCGACCCCGAGAGCTGGGTCTGGCCGGAGGATGGTGCTTCACCAGGAGCCAAGGGTGCGCGCCATGCGAAGTGAACCATGACCGGCGCCGCCGCAGCAGTCGTTCCAGCTGACACGTTTTCCGAAAACGCGGCCAGGGGCCTCAGCGCGCAGGCCGGTGAGCTGCTCGCGGTCGGCGGCCTGACGCTCGTGCTGTTTCCACTTTCCTGGCTGCTGCGCGCCAGCTTCGGCCCGCACGCGTCCGAGCTGGCCGTGGGCTTCGTGATGTTCCACGCGGCGTACTTCATCAACGACCCGCACTTCTCGATCACCTACCTGCTCTTCTACAAGCAGGTGCAGAGGCGTGCGTTCGGCCGCGAAACGCCCACAGCGCAGCGCGTGCGCTATCTGATCGCTGGCTTCCTGGTACCTGCCGTGCTCGTGCTCTGGGCCGGCCTCGCGCTCGCGTTGCGCTCGGCTGAGGCGCTGGGCTGGCTAGTACAGACGATGTTCCTGCTCGTCGGCTGGCACTACGCAAAGCAGGGCTTTGGCGTGCTCACGGTGCTCTGCGCGCGGCGCGGTGTGCGCTTTCGCGCGCGTGAACGCAGCGTCATTCTGGGCCACTGCTACGCGGCCTGGGCCTTCGCCACGGCGAATCCTGCGAGTGCTGCGGGGCAGTTCGAGGAGAAAGGCGTCGTGTACTGGGCTCCGGCGCATCCACGCTGGCTGGAGCTGGCGACCGGCGGTGTGTTCGCGCTCAGCACGCTGCTGCTCGCCGCCGTACTGCTCGCGAAAGCGCGACGCGAGCGGGGCGTACCGCTGACCCCGCTGCTCGCTTTTTTCGTCACGATTTGGTTTTGGACCATCTTTACCGGGCTCGATCCGCTCGTGCGCTACGTGATCCCGGCGCTGCACTCGGTTCAATATTTGTACTTCGTCGGGCTGATGAAGCGGAACGAGGCACGCGCGCAGGAAGGACCGCCGACCTTCGCTCCGCCGGTCGCGACACGTCTTTTCGCCTTGACGCTCAGCGCGCTCGTGCTCGGCTGGCTATTCTTCCACGGCGGCCCAGCGTTGTTCGATACCACGTCGGTGCCGAAGTGGCCGCGCAATGCTGCGAACGACGCGCTAGGACCAACACCGTTCTTCGCGGCGTTCTTCGTGGTGGTGAACATCCATCACTACTTCATGGACACCGTGATCTGGCGCCGCGAGAACCCGGACACGCGCTTTCTGCAGACGCTGCCACCTAGCTGACGCATTCGATCAGCCGCGCAGCCGCGCGTTTAGCAGCGGATTGTACCGCGCGCGGCGCTTCAGCTAACGTTTCGCCGTTGATGGCATCCGTGCTGCGAAGGCGTTCAGCTACCGCGTCTGGGCTCGCGCTCGTCACGCTAGCCTGCGCGCGCATGGCGCTCGCGCAAGCAGGCAGCGCGCGCGCAGTCACGCTCGCCGAGGCTCTGGCCGCGATCCCGAAGTCGCCGGAGCGGCAAGTGGCACGCCTGGAGACCGACGCGGCAAACAAGCGCGTGGACGCCGCGGGCGCGTGGCCCGAGACGCACGTCTCGCTGTCGACCAACTTGCGCACCGCACGGCTGTCGCCCGCGCTGTCGGTGCCGCTACCGGTCTTTGGAACGCTGTCCGCGGACCGACACGCGGCACAAGCCGAGCTGAGCGTCGCGCAGGCCAGTGAAGCGGGCGCCGAGCTCGAGCTGCGGCGGCGTGTGCGAACGGCCTGGATCGATCTATTTCGCGCGCAGGCCGCCGCGGACTTGGCGCTGCAAGCCGCCGCGCATCAGAAAGAGCTGAGCGACATCACCGCGCGCCGCTTCGAGGCCGGCGAGTCTCCGCACGCCGAGGTTGTTGCCGCTGACGCCGAGAACGCGCGCATGCAGAGCCAGGCACGGGTCGCGCAGGCAGCCATCGGCACGGCCTCCGCCGGGCTCGCCGGCATCTTGGGTTGGCCGCCGGAAGTCACGCTCGCGGCGGAGGGCGCACCGCCCGATGCCCAGCTACCGACGAGCTTGCCGGCGCTAATCGCACGGACTTCGGCGCATCCCGAGGTCCGCACCGCGCAAGCGCGCGTCTCGGCATCGAGTGCGCTGATCGCGGTGCAAGAGCGCCGCGCGTTGCCGCAGCTGTCACTGGATCTCGAAGCGGCAATCGCAGATCCCACCCTGCCCGGGTCGGATCTGCGCGCCGGCGTCGGCGTCTCGTTGCCGCTGTTCGGTCGCACCTCGGAGGCCCAGCGAGCCGCCGTCGCGGAGCGCAGCGTGGCGCAGGCCGAGCAGAGCGCGACGCAGCATGCGATCGCGGCGCAGATCGTGACCGCCTACCGACGCTGTCAGGTCGCCGTGGAGCGCGTGAGCTCCCTGCGCGACAGCGTACTGCCCGCTCAGCGCGAGGCCGAGAAGCTGGCGCGCGCAGCCTACACAGAAGGCCAGCAAGGCTTCGCAGCTGTGATCGTGGCCGAGCGCGCGCTAGTCGAAGTCGAGCGCGAAGCGCTGGATGCACGGATCGAGCTGGCCCTTGCGCTCTCGGAGCTCGAGTGGAGCGTTGGAGGATCGCCATGATGCACGCGACGCGTCGACGCCGAGTCTTGTCGTACCTGGCCTGCGCCGCGCTCGCGGCGTGCCATCCGCAAGCCGACGGCAGTGCCGAAGAAGAAGCGCCGACCGGCCCGATCCCCGTGCAGTGCGCGCCCGTACAGACCGCGAACGTCGCCGACCACGTCGAGCTGCGCGGCACGGTCCGTCCGCCGCCCGATCGCGAAGTGGTCGTCTCTCCGATCGTCGCAGGGCGCCTGCTGGAGATCCGCGTGCACGAAGGCGACAGCGTGAGCAAAGGCCAAGTGCTCGCTACGGTCGACGACCCGTCGCTTGCAGCTGACGCAACCGAAGCCGAGGCACAAAAGGCCGGCGCCAAAGCGGCATTCGACAACGCGCAGAGCGTGCTGGCGCGCGCGCAGCGCCTGTTCGATCAAGGCATCGCGGCACGCCGCGAGGTCGATGAAGCGCGCGCAGCAGCTGCCAACGCCGACGCGGCGCTGAAGGGCGCCGTCGCACGCTTCGAGCTGGCGGCACAACGCCGAGCCCGCGCACAAGTGACGACGTCGATCTCAGGGGTCGTCGTGCGCATGCAACGCGCACCCGGAGACCTGGTCGATGGCACCTCGCAGACGCCGCTCGCCACGATCGCCGATCCCTCCGTGCTCGAGTTGCGCGCAGATGCGCCTGCGCAGTCGCTCGTGCGCTTGCGCAAGGGCGCCGAGGCCGCCGTGCACCTCGATGCCTTGCCGGATGACACGCTGCACGGGCACGTGGCCGTGGTGGCCGCTGCGCTGGACACGCAGACGGGCCTCGGCACCGTACGCATCGCGCTCGACAAGACCGAAGTCGCGCTGAAGATCGGCCTGGCGGGCCGCGCTGACGTGCAGGTCGGAAAGAGCGCGTCGGCCACGGTCGTGCCGAACAGCGCGCTGCGCCGCTCCGCCACGGGTGCGAACGAAGTTGTGGTATGCGCGCGAGGCAAAGGCGCCAGGACCGTCGCCGAAGTGCGCGCGGTGCAGCTCGGCGCGCGCGAAGGCGTCGTCAGCGAGCTGCGCGCGGGTGTGCAGCCGGGCGAGTCGATCGTGATCGATCATGCACTGGGCCTCTCGGACGGAGCGGAGCTCGACACGCGCGCGAAGCCCGAACACAGCGAAAAGGCCGAGCCTGCGACTCCCGGCGGAGCCCAGAAATGAAGCACGTCGCGGGCCTGCGCGCACACGCGAGCCTCGTCACGCTCACGACGTTGGGCGCCGTGGTCTTCGGCGCGGTGTCACTCGGTCGACTGCCGAGCGGCATCCACCCCGAGGTCGAGTTTCCGCGTGTGGTCGTGGTCGCGCACGTCGGCGATCTCTCGCCCGAAGTGGTGGAGACGACCGCTACGCGTCCACTGGAAGAAGCGCTCGCGACCCTGCCCTACCTGCGCCGCCTGCGCTCGCACACGATTCGCGGCGCCGTCGATCTCAGCGTGCAGTTCGAGCCCGGCTTCGATACCTGGCGCGCGCTGCAGCTCGTAGAGAGCAAGGTTGCCGAAGCCCGCGCGGAGCTACCGAAAGATGCGGAGCTGATCGTCGAGCGCGTGACTCCCACGTCGGTCCCCGTGCTCACACTGAACGTCACGGGCAACACGGACGGTCGCGCGCTGCACGAAGCCGCACTGCGCATCATTCGTCCCGCGCTCACGCGTGTGCACGGCGTGGGCCAAGTGCTCGTGCAGGGCGGCGACACGCGCGAGATCGAGATCGTGCTGCATCCCGATGCGCTGGCAGCTGCACACGTCTCGCCCAGCGCAGTGGCCGATCGCATCCAGAAGAGCGATTTTCTCGAGGCCGTGGGTCGCACGCACGACGCGCACCAGGTGTTGACGGTGATCGCGGCCTCCGAACACCACACCGCAGACAGCATCGGCGCGCTGCCGATCGCGAATGGACCGAACGGGCCGCTCCTCTTGGCGAGCGTCGCGGACGTGTTCGAGGGCTCGACCGATCGCACGATCACGGTCGGCGGACCACTCGGCGACGCCGTCGTGCTGATGGTCGCGCGCTCTCCTTCCGCGAGCGCGCCGCGGGTGGCGGCGGAAGCCAAACAGGTGGTTGCGCACCTGCGCGCCACGCACGTGCTTCCACCCGGCGTGCGCGTCGACACCGTGTACGACCAGTCCGCATTGATCGATGAAGCCATGCATGGCGTGCGCGACGCGATCCTGCTGGGGATTCTGCTGTCGATGGTGGTGCTGGCCGTGTTCCTGCGCGACCTGCGCGCCGGTGCAGCGGCTGCCGTGGCGGTGCCGATCACGCTGATCTGCACGTTCGGCGTGATGCGGCTGTGCGGTCAGACGCTGAACCTGATGTCGCTCGGCGGACTCGCCGTCGCGATTGGCCTCGTGGTCGATGACGCGATCGTGATCGTCGAGGCGATCGTGCAGAAGCTGGAGCAAGGTCGCTCCGTGCACGACGCGGCCGAAGAAGGCACTGGCGAGCTGTTCGGACCCGTGGTGGGCACCACGCTGACGACGGTGGTCGTGTTTGCGCCGCTGCCGTTGATCGCAGGCGTCGTCGGCTCGTTCTTCGGTGCGTTGGCGATCACGCTGTGCGCGGCGGTGCTGCTCTCGCTGGTCGTCTCGCTCACGGTCGTGCCGCTGACGGCGACATGGCTCTTGCGGGCGCGACCCGCCGCCACGACCGAGCACAAGAGCGCGCTCGTGACGGCGTACGGCAAGCTACTGCGCTACGTGATGCGGCATCGTCTCGTGAGCGTGCTGGTCGTGACCGTGCTCGCCGCGCTAGCAACATTCTCCGCACGCAACGTCGCGATCGGCTTTCTGCCCAGCATGGACGAGGGCGCGTTCGTGCTGGATTTCTTCTTGCCGCCGGGCACTTCGCTGGAAGAGACCGATCGTATCGCGCGCGGTCTCGATCACATCCTCGGCACGACCAAGGGCGTCGTCAGCTTCACGCGCCGCACCGGCACCGAGATGGGCCCCGCCACGGCGACGCAGCAGAATCGCGGCGACGTGCTGGTGCGGCTCACTGCACGCAGCCAGCGCGCCAGTGTGTTCGCGATCATGGACGAGGTGCGCGAGCGCGCGGCCAAAGAAGTGCCGGAAGCGCGCGTCGAGCTCATCCAAGTGCTGCAGGACGTGCTCGATGATCTGTCCGGCAACCCGGCGCCGGTCGAGGTCAAGATCTTCGGTCAGGATCCGCACGTGCTCGACGGCCTGGCGCGCGCGGCCGCGCAGCGCATCGCCGATCTGCCCGAGCTCGAGGACTATTGGAACGGCGTGGAAGGCGACGTGCCTACGCTGCGCAGTGAGCTCGATCCGCTGGCCAGCGCGCGGCTCGGTGCGACGCCAGCCGACTTGTCCGGCGATCTACAGGTTGCCCTGGGCGGCCGTGTGGTCGCGCGCGTGCGCGTCGACAACTACAACATCGGTGTGCGCGTGCGCATGCCCGACGCCGTGCGTTTCGATCCGGATGCCGTGGCGGCGCTCCCGCTGGCAATCGGCCAGCAGAGCGTCGCGCTGTCGACCGTCGCGAAAACCACGCGCACGATCGGCCCGTCGGTGATCATGCACGAGAACTTGAGCCCCGTGATCATCCAGACCGCACGCGTTGCACCTGACGCGGACCTGTCCGCAGCGGTCGCGCACGTACGCCAGAAGCTCGCCGGCTTCGCGCTGCCGACGGGCTATCGCTTGGAGGTCGGCGGCCAGCACGAGAGCGCGCTCGAGACACAGCGCGACCTGGCCGTCGTGTTCGGCCTCGGCAGCGTGCTGGTGCTGGCGATCCTGCTCGTGCAGCTCGGCTCGCTCGGCCTTGGCCTCGTCGTGTTGCTCGGTGCGCCGCTCGCCGTGCTGGCCGCGGTCGTGACGCTGCGCGTGACCGGCACGCCGCTCAACGCGTCGTCATTGATGGGCGGTGTGCTGCTCGCGGGCCTGGTGGTGAAGAACGGAATCCTGTTGTTCGAGCGCGCCGTGGCCGAGCGCGATCACGCCGACAGCTTCGCTGAGGCCATCGCGCGCGCGGGCGAGCGCCGCATCCGTCCAATCCTGATGACCACCGCTGCCACCATCGCGGGGCTGTTGCCGCTCGCGCTCGGCCTCGGCGCGGGAGCCGAGCTGCAGCGACCGCTCGCGATCGCGACGATCGGTGGCCTCACGCTGTCCACGATCGTGTCGCTGTTCATCATGCCCGCGCTCGCCGTGAGCGTCGTGCGCAAGTGGCGCTGACGCGCTATCTTCGCAGCCGGCCCGATGGACGACGCGCCCGCAGGACCCTCCGTGCCCGCAGCACCCGCAGAGATCGAGAATCCGGCCGTCGCAGCGCTGGGCGTGTCCGAGGCGCGCCTCTTGTTCCTCGTCAGCGCAGTGCAGTTCGTCAACATCCTCGACTTCATGATCGTGATGCCGCTCGGGCCGGACTTCGCGAAGGATCTCGGCATCCCGCTGTCCTCGCTCGGCGTGATCGGCGGCAGCTACACGGCCGCGGCCGCAGTCGCGGGCCTGATCGGCTCGCGCTTTCTCGATCGCTTCGATCGGCGCCCAGCGCTCGCCGTGGCGATGCTGGGCCTGGTCAGCGCGACAGCGCTAGGCGGCTTCGCGCGCGGCATGCACACGCTCATGCTCGCGCGGCTCTTGGCTGGCGCGTTTGGCGGCCCTGCCACCTCGCTCTCGCTCTCGATCATCGCAGACGTCATCCCAGCGGCGCGCCGCGGTCGTGCGCTCGGTCTGGTCATGACAGCGTTCTCGGTAGCCTCCGTGTTCGGCGTACCGGCCGGCCTCGAGCTCGCGCGCCTCGGCACGTGGCGCCTGCCATTCTTCGCGGTCGCCGCGCTCGGTTTGCTCGTCGCGGGCAGCGCGGTCGTGCTGATGCCATCGTTGAGGTTGCACCTGCATGCGGTGCACACCAAGAAGAACCTGCACGTGCTCGTGTTCCTGCGCGAGCCCACGGTCTTGCTCGCGCTCGCCGCCACGGCCACGGTCATGATGGCGAGCTTCGCGGTGATCCCGAACCTCTCAGGCTATCTGCAGCACAACGTCGGCTACCCGCGCGAGCACCTCGGCCTGCTCTATCTCGCCGGCGGCAGTGTCAGCTTCGTCGCGGTGCAATTCGTCGGGCGCTTCGTGGACCGACTCGGCGCCGCCTTCATGGCGCTGATCGGCACACTGCTCTTCGTCTCGGCGCTCAGCGCGCTCTTCATCTTCGAGCTGCGCATGATCCCCGTGCTCGTGATCTTCGTCGTGTTCATGACGTCGATGGCGCTGCGCGGCGTCTCGCTCAACACGGTGGCCTCGCGTGTGCCCGCCGCGCACGAGCGTGCGCGCTTCATGTCGCTGCAGTCGGCCGTGCAGCACATGGCATCCGCGCTGGGTGCGGTCATGTCGTCGCACTTGCTGTCCGAGCTGCCGGACCACCAGCTCGCAGGCATGCCCCAGGTGGCTTCGGTGTCGATCGCGCTCGGAGTGCTCCTGCCGTTCGCGCTCGCTGCGTGCGAGCGCCGGGTGCGCCGGCGGGAGCAAGCTCTGGTATCCGCGCCCCGCATCGGCTAAGAGCGGGTGCGTTCCCGGAAACCACTGACATGATCACGGCCACGACCACACTCGTCTGCCTGCACGGCTTCTCCCAAAACGGCGCCTTGCTCGAGGAGCACCTGCACGAGCTCACTGCGCGCTTGTCTGGCATCTCGTCGACCTTCCCGGATGCACCGCACGAGTGCTCCGAGGAGAACGTCGCGCGCCTGTCTTCGCTCATGGACGGACAACGCTCGCCCTCGCCGCACCGTTGCTTCTGGAATGCAACTGACGACGGACGCGAGTACCGCGGCTGGCCCGAGTCGCTCGCCATGCTGCGGGCGCACGTCGCATCCCACGTCGCCTCCAATAGCCGCATCGGCCTGCTCGGCTTCAGTCAGGGCGCGATCGCGGCAGCAGCTCTCTGTGCGCTGGCGGCCCACGGGCAGTTCCCCGAGCTCGCGTTCGCCGTGCTGGTGGCAGGTCGCAAGCCCCGCTCCGAGCTGCTGGCGCCGCTCTTCGAGGCGCCGATCGCCGTGCCATCCCTGCACGTGTGGGGCGAGCGCGACCCGTTCGCCGTCGATCAGAGCCCGCTGCTGCTCGAGTGCTTCGACCCAACCACTCGCGAGCAGGTGATCTGGCGAGGCCCGCACATCGTGCCCACACGCGGCCCCGTGGCCGATGCCATCGTCGACTTCATCGGGCGCCACAGCCCCGCGTGACGCGCTTGACCGTATCCCACGCCCCTTTTCAAAAACGGGCTACCGGAACCGCTTGCCGTCCGCATGTCTGAGTTCCATAACGGCCGCGTCTCACCCCGCGCGGGTTGCTTTCGGATAAGTCGTCATGTCCAAACGTGTGGTGTTAACGGTAATCGGCCTCTTGGCGGTAACAGCGGCGCTCGCTGGCACCAAGATCGCGCAATTCAAGACCATGGCTGCCCACGCGGCAGACATGAAACCACCGCCGGCAACGGTCGCGACGACCACCGTCACGCAGGAGAAGTGGCAGCCCACGTTCGAAACCTTGGGCACCGTGGTGCCCGTGCGCGGTGTCGAGCTGCACGCCGAGGTAGCCGGCATCGTGAAGCGCATTCTGTTCGAGTCGGGCACACCGGTGCGAGCCGGGGACGCCTTGGTGCTGCTCGACACCTCGATTCAGCAAGCCCAGCTGCAATCGGCGGAGGCCAGCGCCGCGCTCGGCCGCAGCACGCTAGCCCGTATCTCGACCTTGCGCGGCAGCGCGGCGATCTCGCAGTCCGAAGTGGAAGGCGCCGACGCCAAGGCCAAGCAGACCAGCGCGGACGTGCAGCTGCTCCAGGTCCAGATCGGCAAGCGTGTGATCCGCGCGCCGTTCGACGGCCACCTGGGCATCTGGGAGATCAACCTGGGCCAGTTCCTGAGCGTCGGCGATCCGATCAACTCGGTGCTCGCGCTCGATCCTGTTCACGTCGACTTCACGCTGCCGCAGCAGCGCCTGGCCGAGCTCAAGACCGGCATGCCGGTCAAGGTCACGAGCGACGCGTTCCCCGGCGAAGAGTTTGCAGGCGTGCTCACCGCGATCAGCCCCGCGCTCGACATTGCCACGCGCGCGGTGCAGCTGCGCGCCACGCTAGACAACCCACAGGCCAAGCTGCGGCCGGGCATGTTCACGCACGTGCAGGTGGTACAACCGATCTCGCGACCGGTGCTCGTGGTGCCGGCCACCGCGGTGATCTATGCGCCGTACGGAGACTCGATCTTCCTGATCGACGACACCAAAGATGGCAAGACCGCGCGCCAAGCCTTCGTGCGCTTGGGCGAGCGGCGCGGCGACTTCGTCGAGGTCACCAAGGGTGTGACAGCTGGAACCACGATCGTCACGACCGGTGCGTTCAAGCTGCGCAACGGCACACCGGTCGTGATCAACAACGAGCTCACGCCCGAAACCTCGCTCACGCCAAAACCCAGCGACAACTGAGCGCAGGTCGATCATGAAGCTCACCGATCTCTTCATTCGCAGACCCGTGCTCGCGATCGTGATCAACCTGGTGATCCTGATCGCCGGCCTGCAGGCGGTCCGCTCGCTCAACGTGCGGCAGTATCCGCGCAGCGAGAACTCCACGATCAAGGTCACCACGACCTACGTCGGTGCGAGCCCCGAGCTGGTGCGCGGCTTTCTGAGCGCGCCGCTCGAGCGCGTGATCGCGGCGGCCGACGGCATCGACTACATCGAGTCGCAGAGCGCCGAGAGCGTCTCCATCATCAGCGCGCGCCTGAAGCTCAACTACGACGCGAACAAGGCGCTCTCCGAGATCAGCTCCAAGGTCGATCAGGTGCGCGGCGACCTGCCGCCCGAGGCCGAAGTCCCGATCATCAACATCGAGTCGGCCGACAGCCAGTTCGCCTCCGCGTACCTCAGCTTCACGTCGAACATCCTGCAGCAGAACGAGATCACCGACTACCTCGTGCGCGCCGTGCAGCCGCGCTTGACCGCCCTGCCCGGCGTGCAGCGCGCGGAGATCCTCGGCGGCCGCACGTTCGCCATGCGCATCTGGCTCAAGCCCGAGCGCATGGCGTCGTTCAACGTCAGTCCGAGCCAAGTGCGTCAGGCTCTGGCCGCGAACAACTACCTGTCCGCGCTCGGCAAGACCAAGGGCTCGCTCATTCAGGTGAACCTGACCGCGGACACCGACCTGCAGTCGGTCGAAGACTTCAAGCGGCTGATCGTGCGCCAAGAAGGCGATAGCGTGGTTCGCCTCGAAGACATCGCCGACGTCGTGCTCGGCGCCGAGAACTACGACTCCGAGGTGCGCTTCACCGGCCAGACCGCCGTGTTCATCGGCATCTACGTGCTGCCGAACGCGAACGCGCTGGACGTGATCGAGCGCGTCCAGAAAGAGATGAAGGCGCTGCAGGCCGACCTGCCCACCGGCCTTTCGGGTCGCGTGGCTTTCGACGGCACGGCGTACATCCGCGGCGCAATCGACGAGGTCGAAAAGACGCTCGGAGAGACCCTGCTGATCGTGATCTTCGTGATCTTCATGTTCCTGGGCACGCTGCGCTCTGCGCTCGTGCCGGTCGTGGCGATCCCCGTGTCGCTGATCGGCGCCGTGTTCCTGATGCAGCTGTTCGGCTTCACGATCAACCTGCTCACACTGCTGGCGATCGTGCTGTCGGTCGGTATCGTGGTCGACGACGCGATCGTCGTGGTCGAGAACGTCGAGCGGCACATCCGCCAGGGCAAGACCCCGCGTGAAGCCGCCCTGCAAGGCGCGCGCGAGCTGGGTGGACCGATCGTGGCGATGACGATCACCCTGGCCGCGGTGTACACGCCGATCGCGCTGCAAGGTGGCCTGACGGGCGCGCTGTTCCGCGAGTTCGCGTTCACGCTCGCCGGCGCCGTCATGATCTCCGGCATCGTCGCGCTCACGCTCTCGCCGATGATGGCCGCGAGCCTGCTCAAGCCCGGCCACGAGCAGAGCTGGCTGGTAGCGCACATCAACAGCGGCTTCGAGCGCATCAAGCTCGCCTACACGCACGTGCTGCGCGCCACGCTCAACACGCGCCCCGCCGTGTACACCGTCTGGGTGGTGCTCTCGCTGCTCACCGCGCCGATGTTCATGTTCGCGGCCAAGGAGCTCGCGCCGGTCGAAGACCAAGGCGTGATCTTCGCGCCGATCGTGGATGCGCCCGCCAACTCGACGGTAGACGACACCATCCGCTACGCGCAGAAGGCCAACCAGCTGCTGATGGGCGTGAAGGAAGCGGCGTACACGTTCCAGATCACGTTCCCGAACAGCGGCTTCGGGGGCCTGGTCGTCAAGCCTTGGCAGGATCGCAAGCGCACCATCTACAAGATCCTGCCCGAGGTGCAGCAGAAGCTCGGCACGCTCGCCGGCATCACCATGTTCCCGGTGCTTCCGCCCGCGCTGCCCGGCGGCGGTACCTTCCCGATCGAGGTCGTGCTCTCGTCTACGGCCGAGCCCGACAAGATCCTGGACTTCGCCAAGCAGCTGCAAGCCAGCGCGATGAAGACCGGCAAGTTCATCATGCTGAACATCGACACCAAGATCGATCAGCCGCAGGCCAAGTTCGTGATCGATCGCGACAAGGTCGCCGCGCTCGGCCTGAGCATGCAGCAGGTCGGCAGCGATCTCGGCGCCGCGGTCGGCGGCAACTTCGTGAACCGCTTCAACATCGGCGGTCGCAGCTACAAGGTGATCCCGCAGCTGGAGCGTGCGCAGCGCCTGAACCCCGAGCAGCTGAAAGACCTGAAGATCAGCGGGCCGAAGGGTCAGCTGGTCTCACTCGGCACGATCGCGACGATCGAGAACCAAGTCGTGCCGCGCGCGCTCGGGCGCTTCCAGCAGCTGAACGCGGTGAAGCTGAGCGGCGTGAGCTTTCTGCCGCTCGGCACGGCGCTCGACCTGCTCGAAAACGAGGCCCACGCCATTCTTCCGCAGGGCTACGGCGTCGACTACACCGGAGAGTCGCGTCAGCTGCGCTCCGAGGGCAACACCTTCCTCGGCTCGTTCGCGCTGGCGGTGATCCTGATCTTCCTGGTGCTGGCGGCGCAGTTCAATTCGTTCCGCGATCCCTTGGTGATCCTGCTCGGCTCTGTACCCTTGGCGATCTTCGGCTCGTTCATCTTCATGTTCCTGAAGATGCCGAACCCGAACATCCACTCCTTCACCGACTCGTTCACCACCACGTTCAACATCTACGCGCAGGTGGGCCTGGTCACGCTGGTGGGCCTGGTCGCGAAGAACGGCATCCTGATCGTCGAGTTCGCCAACGAGGTGCAGCGCCGCGGCGCCTCGAAGGTCGATGCCGTGGCCGAAGCAGCTGCCACACGCCTGCGGCCGGTGCTCATGACCAGCCTCGCCACCGTGCTCGGTCACTTCCCGCTCACGCTCGTGACCGGCGCGGGCGCCGCCGCGCGCAACAGCATCGGCATCGTGATCGTGTCCGGCATGGCGATCGGCACGCTGTTCACGCTGCTGGTGTTGCCGGCGATCTATGTGCTGATCGCCAAGGAGCATCACGAGGGCCGCGCGGGCGAGCGGGCGGCGAACGCACCTTCCGGGAGCGCAGAGCTGGCCGCGGCGGAGTGAGCCGATTCGCGCAGGTGCGCAGCTAACGCCGCGCCTTACCACTGAACCGCGTCGGCTTGCGCGCCGGCGCATACGTCGGGGTGCGCTCACGACGCTTGCGCTCGTCGGCCTCCGCCTCGCCGATCAGCGCCAACACGCCCTTGGTATCGGCCTGCTTCTCCGAGGGCCGGTAGCGACCGCCGAGCCGTGAATCGGGCGTCAGCTCACCGCGTTCGTAGAGCTGCCACATCTCCTGGGCATACGGCGGCGGCGCTGCATTGCGTGCTTGGTTCGGCTGCGGGCCGGCGCTCCACTGCGCCAAGAAGCGATGCAAGTTGTCCACGTCGCGCAAGAGCAGCTTGCGTGCGTTCTGGTTGCTCGACGCATTCACGGCCTGCGGGAAGTCGATGATGACCGGGCCATCCTTGCCGAGCAGCACGTTGAAGTCCGAGAGATCGCCGTGCACCACGCCCGCGCAGAGCATGCGCACGACTTCACGCAGCACGTGCTGGAAGATCTTCGAGGCCTGCTCGCGCTCGAAGCGCAAGTCACCCAAGCGCGGCGCCGGATTGCCTTCCGCGTCGGTGACCAGCTGCATGATCAGCACGCCGTCGACGAAGTTGTGAGGCTTCGGCACGCACACACCGGCGTCGCGCAGCCGGTAGATCATGTCGACCTCGGCGGTACGCCACGCGGCTTCATCCTGCTCGCGCCCGTGCCGTGAGCGCTTGCCCATGGCGCGTTGGTCGCGGCTGTTTCGTACGCTACGCCCCTCGGTGTACTCGGCGCGCTGCTTGAACGTACGGTCCTGCGACTCCTTGTATACCTTCGCAACGCGCTGCTCGCCGCCCGACATCACTAGGTAGACCTGGGCTTCTTTCCCGCTCATCAGCGGGCGCAGCACGCGCTCGATGATGCCTTGGTCGACGAGTGAAACTAAGCGGTCCGGCATGCGCATATTGAATTCCGCCCCACCGTAGCAGCTACACAACCCGCGTCGAGTGTTTCTCGCGCATGTCGACGCAGCCTCGTGGTCGATCTACGGAAATTGCTACAAACAACGGCCGGCGGGCGTGTTAAGGAAACGAGATGCAAATCCGCGTCGGCTACGAGCTCGTCTACTCCTGTCCGCAGCCGACGCCGATGCTGCTGATGCTTGGCATCCACTACAGCCGCGTCTCCGATCTAGTGCGACCGGATCACCTCGTCGTGCAGCCCACTGTGCCGTTCTCCGCGTACCGCGATCCGTTCGGCAACTGGTGCACGCGCATCGTCTTGCCCGCGGGACGCACACGCTTGACCGCGGACGCCATCGTCAACGACACCGGCAACATCGACCTCGCCAATCCGAGCGCGCAGCAACTCACGCTGCAAAGCCTGCCAGAGGACACGCTCACGTTCCTGCTCGGCAGCCGCTACTGCGAGACCGACCTGCTCTCCGAAACTGCCTGGCGGCTGTTCGGCAACGCGCCGCTCGGCTACGCACGCGTGCAAGCCATCTGCAACTTCGTCCACGACCACATCACGTTCGGTTACCAGCACGCCAGCCCTACCAAGAGCGCGTTTCAGGTGTTCCACGAACGGCGCGGCGTGTGCCGCGACTACGCGCACCTCGCGGTCGCGTTCTGCAGGTGCTTGAACATTCCGGCGCGCTACTGCACCGGCTATCTCGGCGACATCGGCTTACCGCCTCCCTACGCCGAGATGGACTTCGCCGGCTGGTTCGAGGCCTACCTCGATGGCGGCTGGTACGTGTTCGATCCGCGCAACAACGCGCCGCGCATCGGCCGCATCCTGATCGCACGCGGTCGCGATGCAGCTGACGTGGCCATCACCACGAGCTTCGGCCCCAACACCCTCGAGTCGTTCAAAGTCTGGACCGACGAGCTCCGCAACGGCGTTGCGGTTAACGCGGCGTGAATCAACGCGGCGTGACCGGCCGCACGCTGGCGATCAACGTGGGCAGAAGGCGCCCCAGACGCTCGGCCCAAACCGCTTGCCCGGCTTCATCCGCGATCAGGTCCTGTCTGATTTCGATCTCCAGATACGGCACTCCGCGCCGCTCGGCATGCACGATCACCGTGTAGTCCGTGGCGTCGCTGACGGAGTACGGCTCGTTGTCGCCGATCACGAGGCCCGGCTCTTCGCGCAGCTCGGCGCGCAGCGCGTGGGCGAGGCGCGGATCGCGGTCGTAGAGCACGGCCGCATGCCAAGGACGACTCACACCGAGATAGCTCGGCGTGAAGCTGTGCAGCGAGCAAAACAGCGTGGGCACGTGCTGAGCCGTGCGCCGATCGAGCTGTTCGCTGATGCACCCGTGGTAGGGCGCGAAGATCTCCCGTTCCCGCAGCTCACGATCGAGCGCGGACAGCTCGCGGTTGCCCGGAATCTCCGTGCGCTCGCTGAGCGTGACGATCGACTGCACCGTGCCGGGCTCTCGATTGCAATCGATCACCAGCCGCGAGTAGCTCTGCAGCACGCAACACGCATCAAGTGCGTGCGACAACCGCAGCGCGACGCCCGCAATGCCGATGTCCCAGGCGACGTGCGCCGACAGCGCCTCGTAGCCTAGCCCGAGGGTTCCAAGCCTGTCCGGCCGGGCATTGCTCGCGTGGTCACACACCAAGAGGTACGGCGAGCTGCCTAACGGACGCTCCAGCCGAAACGCAGGCGCATCGGTAGCCGTGAGCAGCGAGCCGGTCATTGCGTGGCCGAGCATAGCCTCATCGATTCACGCTGCCCATCGACGCCTGCGGATAACGCAGACCTGCCGCCGCTCCAGGCGGCAGGATCCGATCGAGTCGCTGCGCGTCCGCCGCGCTGATCTCCACCGCGAGCGCACCCGGGGCAGGCCACCGGCTGCACGCATGAGCGAGCCAGCTCACGCGCTGTGCGCAAACGCCTGCAACAACAGACCGGGCGTGCATAGCACGCACTCGATCGAGCCGAAACGGATCGTATCACCGGTGGTCAACGCCACAGTTTGACGTGCCGAGAGCGCGACGCCGTTCACGCGCGTCCCGTTGGTGCTGCCCGCGTCGGTCAGAGTCCATTCGCCGTTGGCCGTCTCGAACCAGGCGTGAAACTTCGAGATGCTCGCGTCGCGCAGCACGATGTCCTTGTTGAGCGCGCGACCCACCGAGATTCGGTCCGCGTACGTGCTGTCGCCACGCTTGCCGAGCGCGATCACGAAGTGACGCGCCTGTTCCACCTTACGTCGCAGATGGTCGATCGCGCGCCGCGGATCCTGCCTGTCGCTGCCGGCGCTGACCACGGTCTTGAACGCGATCACGGACACCCTCTGCACGCTCCCCGCACCGAGCGCGGAGAGGCCGGGCAGAAGCAGCTCACTCGCTCCGCCAACGTTCACCGCAAGAAAGGTGGCATCGGAATAGCGCGACAGAAAATCGGCCGGGCGCTGGCTGATCAGCAGCGCAAGGTCTTCGGGCAGCAGTTGGTACGAACTGGTCATTCCGATACGAGAATCGTCTCGCCCTCGCAGCGACGCTCGCGCTCGATCGCAGGGCCCCGCTCGGGCTCGATGCGAAACTTTAGGATCTCGCCGCGCGTGCACGTCATGTCGCTAGCATACGTCGTGTATCCGACGAACGCTCCGTTGATCGACAGCTTGCTGCGCTCCCGCCCGTGACTGACGAGCAACATCAAGTGCAGCGACGAAGTGCCCGGCGCCTGCGTCGGGTCTTCCTTGTGCGGGTTGTCGTTCAAGCTAGGCAGCGGCTCGCGTCGCGGAAGCTCCGCCGGCGGAGCCTGCGGCGGTGCGCCTACCGCCGGTGCGGCCGACTTCGACGCCGGCAACAGGGCGAGCCAAGGCTGCGCCGCAACCCAGCTGAAGCGCCCAGCGCTCAGGCACAAGAGCACAGCACACGCCCACTGCGCGATCTGATTCAGCGTTCGCACCAGCGTGATCATCGCATCACCCCGCCACCCGTATGACTTCCGACAAGGATGTCTCGCCCGACAGCGCCCGCGCCAGGCCGTCGCGCAACAGGCTCTGCATGCCTGTCCGCTGCGCGATCTCGTAGATCTCGTTGGTCGGTCGACGATCGTGGATGGCCTTGCGACACTCCGGCCCCACCACGAGTAGCTCCGCGATCGGCACGCGCCCCGCGAAGCCCAGGCCGGCGCAGTAATCGCAGCCCACGGGCTCGAAGTACGGCGCGGTCGGCAGCTGGATATCCTGGCGCGCGAAGTGGTCCCGAATCATGGGCTCGGGCAGCGCCTGCTTGCAGCACGCGGTGCACAGCGTTCGTACCAAGCGCTGCGACAAGCTGCCGATGCTCGCGCTTGCCAGCACGAACGGCTCGACCTCGAGCTCGATCAGGCGCGCGAACGGACCGGCCGCGGTATCGGAGTGCACGGTGGTGAGAATCAAGTGGCCGGTGAGGCTGGCCTCGACCGCGATGTTCGCCGTCTCGCGGTCGCGGATCTCGCCGACCATCAGCACGTTCGGGTCCTGCCGCAGCACGCTGCGCAGCGTACCGGCGAAGGTCATGCCGGCGCGCGAGTTCATCTGGGTTTGGGTGGCGATCGGCAGGTGCAGCTCGATCGGGTCTTCCAGCGTGACGATCGACGTGGTGCTACCGCGCTGCGTCGCGATCTCGTGCAGCGCCGCGTACAGCGTCGTGGTCTTGCCGCTGCCAACCACGCCCGTCACGAACAAAAGGCCCTGCGCGCGACTGCACAGCTCACGCAACGGCTCGAGCACATGCGGGCTGAAGCCGAGCGCATCGAGCGTGGGCACCTTGCGACTGCCGCTCAAAAGGCGCATGACCACGCGCTCGCCCGCCTCCGTGGGCAACGACGAGACGCGCGCCTCGAGCTTGTCGCCGTCCAGCTCCATGCGCAGCCGACCGTCCTGGGGAACGCCGCGAATGTGCGTGTCGAGGCGCGCCAGCACCTTCGCACGCGTAGATAGGCGCGGCGCCAGCTCGACCGGCAGCGTGATCACTTCGTAGAGCGTGCCCTCGACGCGCAGCGTGACCGTGAACGCGGTCGGCGTGGGCGAGAGATGAATGTCACTGGCCGCGACCGACACCGCCGTGCGTACGATCTCGTCGAAGCCCGCGATGATGTTGGGCGCCTGCGGATCGAGGCAGGCCGCGACGCGCTTACGCCCCTCGGCCAAGAGCTGGTGAATGTTGCCCGACGCGCGTGGATCCCGCGCAGCACCGTGCGCGCCGCGGCTCACCGCGAAGTACGCGAGGCCGAGCACGAGCCAGAGCCCACAGGCGCCACCGGTCAGCTGCAACAGGAGCGGCCAGGGATCCTCGCTGAACGCCGCGCTGGCCACGACCTCGATGCCGTGTCGGACGGCCTCGACGCTGTGCACCTCGCCCGCGAAGGCGCTGAGCAGGACACCTACCAAGAACGTGACCCCGAACAGTCCCAGAAGGCTGCGCACGCCCGTCGTCAAACTGGTGCTCCCCCGGCGCATCGCGCGCCTGTCCGTTCCGGATGGTCGCACGCTCGATTTGCGCTCCGCAAACAGGGGCTGCGAAGAATGGAAGCCCGGCCGCGTGGGTTACGTCCACGTGGACCGGCGTGCAACGATCGGCAGACCCGACTCGACAAGGAGCCCCACCATGAAACCAGCGACCGCAGCCCGTAATCGACCCCTCCTCGCCAGCGCTGCCTTGGTCAGCCTTTTCGCGGGCTTCACCGGCCCTGCCCGCACGCTCGCGCACGCCGAAGACACCCTCACCTGCAAAGATCGCGTGGTCTCGCTAGGTGACGCCAAGTATGACGTGAGCGCACTTTGCGGTACGCCAGACTCGGTGGAGCGGCGGGTAGAGACGCGCTCGGTCCGGCGCCGCAGCGACGTGCCGTGCCGCGTCGGCAACGGGATCACGCGCTGCCCTGCGCTGGTCGACGACACGGTCGAGATCACGATCGAAGAGTGGGTGTACGACTTCGGCCCGAACCGCTTCGTGCAGTATCTGACCTTCGAGCAGGGCAAGCTGCTGCAGATCCGCCAGGGCAACTACGGCCACAAGCCGCTCTGACGCCGCCTCGCGCTACGGCCTCACCCGGAGCTCAGGCGCTGCGCGGGCGCCCCCCGTACGACGGCATCGGCTCGGACAGCGCCAGCGTCTCGCGACGAACCCACTCGGCACGCGCGATTCGGGCCGCCAAGAACGAGGCGGTGGTCGCGAGCGTCAGCCCGGCGCACACGTCAATCACGTAGTGCCAGCGCAGGAACATCGTGGCCAGGATGATCTGCGAGGTGAAAAGCCCGACCGGGATCCAGGTCCACCTGAAGGGCGCAGTCGCGCGGCGACGCCACGAGAAGAGCGTGATGAACGTCGGCACGGCCGTGTGCAGGCTGGGGAAGATGTCTTTGCGCATACCCGCTGACTGCACGGTCGTGGACACGAGGCCCCACCAGTAGCCGCCCTGCAGGGTGTGCTTGAAGACCGGCAGCGAGAACGGCCCGAGGCCCGGCACAGCGAAGTACAGAAGGTGCCCGGCGCAGAACGTCATGGTGATGCCGAGGGCAAACTCGTGGACCATGCGGGCGTCGCGACCCAGGTACCCGATCGGCAGGATGTGCCCGATCAGTAGAAAGTAGTAGCCGAAGTAGAAGAACGAGAACCACTCGACCAGCGCCGGGGTTACCCAGCGGTCCATGATCAGCGTGGGCTCGAACCCGAAGGTCGCCAGGTCGAAACGGAGCAGCGCCTCGTCCAGGTTGGCGGCGCCGCGCACGGCGAACAGCTCGGTCAGCTGCGCGAAGGACACGCCCAAGCAGACCAGAATGACGGAACGGGCGATCAGCGCCTCGATGATCCGGTTTCCGAGCAGCCGACCCCGGACGATCGCCACACTGAGCAGGCCCGCGCCCAGGTTGGCGCCGGTATGCAGCATGGCGCCGCCGTGATGGAGCGCAGGCGCGCTCGCTGCCAACAGGAAGAGCATGCCCAGGTAGCCCATGAGCAGGCGCTCGTGGAGGGGTACTTCGGCCAAAAACTCGTGTGATTCCGTGGCCGCGCCCGGCACGGCAGCCGCAACAGTGGCATCCGCGCGAGTCCCGTACGCAGACTGCTCCGGGCTGGGAGGAAGCTGACTCACGGCCCTCCCTTTACGCTGCCAGAGCCTCGGAATCAAGGAAGCCCGGCCGTTTCGGCGCGCGCGCCATACCCCGGCCTGCAGTGGAGCAACGGTCGCCTGCCGCAATACATGAAACAGGCACGCATCGGGTTGCGATGCGTGCCTGCCACCGGCTCAACGTACGCGATTCGAGCTTCAGGCCTTCGACGCCCCGGCCACACCCATCACGCTGGACTCGGTGCTCTCCTGTTTCTCCGGAGCGAGGTAGCCCATCATGCCGATGCCGTTGCCTTGCTCGGGATACGCGGGACCGCCGTGCTCGTAAAGGTCGAGACCCTCGAGCTCGCCTTCCTTGGGCCTCCCAAGCTCACGATCGTGCGCGTAGCAGCGCGTCGCTCGGCGCGAGCGCGCGCGGGTCCGACGCGTGCGTGAACTCTTTGGCTCGGTACATCGCGGTATCGGCGCAAGCCAGCAGCTTCTCGCAGGTCGAGCCGTCGTCGGGATACAGCGCGACACCGATGCTCGTCGTGGGCACGAACACGCGCTGGCCTACGCTCACCGGCTCCCGCAGAGTCGCATGCAAGCGCTCGACGATAGTCACGACCGAGTCGGTGTCGGCGACGTTCTCGAGCAGGATCGCGAACTCGTCACCGCCGAGTCGAGCCGCGGTGTGTCGATCCGCGCCGCTGGAATCGCGAATCACAGCGACGGTGTCGCTCTGGCGCAGCGCGCCCTCGATGCGCCGCGCCACCAGCTGCAGCACACGGTCACCCGCCGCATGCCCGTGACTGTCGTTGATCGTCTTGAAGTCGTCGAGATCGAGGAAGAGCAGCGCGAGCCTGGTTTGGTCGCGACGCGCGCGTTCGAGCGCGTGCGCGACGCGGTCGAAGAACAGCGGACGGTTGGCGAGGCCGGTCAGGTCGTCGAAGTGCGCCAGGTGTTGCAGCGCGGCCCCGTGACGCAGGCGCTCGATCGCATATTGGATCGAGCGACCGAGCAGGTTCGCATCGAGGCCCTCTTTGAGCAGATAGTCTTGAGCGCCACGACGCATCGCGCCGAGCGCGACCGCTTCGTCCGGGTCACCGCTGACCACGACGATCGGCACGCCCTCCACCGCGGCTTGCAGCTCGGACACGGCTTCGGGTCCGCGCGCGTCCGGCAAGCCGAGACCGAGCACGATCGCATCGAAGTGCTTACCTGCGCACGCGGCTACGGCGTCTCTCAAGCGGATGACGTGCTCGACGTCCATCGGCACGCTGCCGTGGCTCAGGCACTTCCCGAGGAGCAGCGCGTCAGCTGGATTGTCTTCGATCACCAGCACGCGCAACGGCGAGTCGTCACTCGCTCGGGCACGCGAAGACGACGTCGTCGGTGCCGGCGTGCTCGCCGTGGCGTCGCGCGGCCCGCCAATCCGAGTCTGCAACGCACGCAACACCTGCCGCAGGCGTGTTCCGTTGTGGTCGAGCATGATCCCTTGCGAAACGACGCGACCCCCACGGTGCGCGTCGGTTCAAACCCCTGACCCGAGTGTAGGACTACGCGCGCGAGATGCTAGCAGCGTGCAGAGGTCAGCCGAGCCCGAGGGTGCGAGCTGTACGCCGCTCGGCCCCTCAGTACGCCCGCCGTTTGGGCTAGCCCAGGCCCGGCGCTTCGTGCCCCGACTCGACGACGTACTCGGAGTAACCGCCCTGGTACTTGTGCACCGAGCCCGGCGTCAGCTCGAGCACGCGGTTGCTGAGCGCGCGCAGGAAGCTGCGGTCGTGCGACACGAACAGCATCGTCCCCTCGAACTGACTGAGCGCTTTCATGAGCATCTCTTTGGTCGCCATGTCGAGATGGTTGGTGGGCTCGTCGAGCACGAGAAAATTCGGCGGATCGAACAACATCAGCGCGAGCACCAAGCGCGCCTTCTCGCCGCCCGAGAGCACACGGCAGCTCTTGTCTGCATCTTCGCCCGAGAACCCGAACGCACCTGCAAGTGTGCGTAACGAGCCGACCGAGGCCATCGGGAAGGTGTTGTGCAGCGTCTCGAACACGGTTTGCTTGGCGTCGAGCAGCTCCATGGAGTGCTGCGCGAAGTAGCCCATCTTGACAGCTGCGCCGATCGTCACGCGCCCTTCGTCGGGCTGGGACTCGCCGGCGATCAACTTGAGCAGCGTGGACTTGCCCGCGCCGTTGACTCCCATCACGCACCAGCGCTCGCCGCGCCGCAGCAAGAGATCGAGACCGTCGTAGATGCGGCGCTTGCCGAAGCCCTTCACCACGTGATCGAGCTTGGCGACGTCGTCGCCGGAGCGTGGAGCGGGCCGAAACTCGAACTCGACGATCTTGCGCTGCTTGGGCGGCTCGATCTTCTCGATCTTCTCGACCTTCTTCACGCGCGACTGAACCTGCGCGGCATGACTGGCGCGCGCCTTGAAGCGCGCGATGAACGCTTCTTCCTTGGCGAGCATCGCTTGCTGACGCGAGTACTGCGCCTCGCGCTGGGCTTCCGCGATCGCGCGCTGCTGCTCGTAGAAGTCGTAGTTGCCGCCGTACGTGGTCAAGTCGCCACCGTCGATCTCGACGATCTTGGTGACCAAGCGGTTCATGAACTCACGATCGTGCGAGGTCATGATCAGCGCGCCTTCGAAGTCGCGCAGGAACTGCTCGAGCCAGATGATCGACTCGAGGTCGAGATGGTTGGTGGGCTCGTCGAGCAGCAGCGCATCGGGGCGCATCAAGAGGATGCGTGCGAGCGCGACGCGCATCTTCCAACCGCCGGAGAGCTTGCCGACATCGTTCTCGACCACTTCGTCCGCGAAGCCGAGGCCCGCGAGGATCTCGCGCGCGCGTGCTTCGAGCGCGTACCCGCCGAGCTGATCGAAGCGAGCCTGCGCGTGACCGAAGCGCTCGATCAACGCGTCGAGCTCGTTCATGCGCTCGGGGTCCGCCATCGCATGCTCGAGTTCGCGCACCTCGCGTGCGGCTTCGGAGACCGCGCCGGCGCCCGCGAGCGTCTCGTCCAGCACGGAGCGTCCCGCCATCTCGCCGACGTCCTGACTGAAGTAGCCGAGCGTCACGTCGCGGTCGAGCGAGACTTGCCCGCCATCGGGCTGCTCCTGTTTCATGACCATGCGGAAGATCGTCGATTTGCCGGACCCGTTCGGTCCCACGAGGCCGACTTTCTCCCCCTTGAACGCGCTCATCGACGCCTCGAGGAAGAGGATCTGGGAACCATAATGCTTGGAAACTGAATCGAGGCGGATCACGGTGCCGCGGAGATTGCCAGCTTCCGCGCCGCGTGCAACCTTCAAAGGCGCGATGCTGGACAAACAGGGCTCGCCCGACGGCTTGGCACACGACGGCTTGGCACACGACGGCTTGGCACACGACGGCTGGGCGACCGGCACAGGGGCCACGATCGCCGGCAGGCCTTCCGCCCGCGCCAAGCCCCGCCCGCCGCACGCACTCAGCAAGTCGCTGCAGCCAGGCACGACAGCTAGCACGAGCCCGCACCGCTCGCAGACCACGCACAGCCCGGCGCAACAGAGCGAGGCCGCCCTCAACCGTGTGCTGCTCGGCGACGAGCTGACACGCGCACACGGCTTTTCCGCGCTGATCGCAGGTGTGTCGTTCGGCGTGTTGTGCGTTCTGCCGTTGCTCACTGGCGACCCGCTCGCGAAGCAGCTGTGCGCGGCGGCGTTGGCGCTGATCAGCGCGGGCTCCGTTTTGACCTGGCGCGCGACGCCGCCTGACCAGACGTATGCGAGCGGTCGGATGCGCGCGTACGGGTTCACGATCGCGACCGCGGTCTTGATGTCGAGTACTACGTCGGCGTGTTCTCGCCCGCGGTCGTGATCCTCACGCTCGGTGTCTACTACTTCGGGCAATCGTCCGACCGCGTGCAGGCGCTGTTCATTCCGCTCTATGTGTGCACGAGCTACGTGGCCGCCGCGCTGCTCGTGACGTTCGGGGGCATGCCCGATCGCAGCTTGTTCAGCGCGCAAAGCATGCCGCTGTCGTCGCACCTGCTCGGGATGGGGGCCGTGACGCTCATCCTCGCGCTGACCGCGCGCATGGCGCAGGTCTCGCGAACGAGCATGCGCGTGGCCATCCAGAGGGCGCAGGACGCGATGCTCGCCGCGCGCAAAGGCGAGGCGCTGCTCGCAGAAGCCCAGCAGCAGCTCGATCGCGCGATCGGCGTCGCGGTCGGCAAGCCGAGTCACTCCACGGGCCAGCTCGCGGGCTCGTACCGACTCGGCCTGATCGTCGGCATCGGTGCGATGGGCGAAGTTTACGAAGCCGAGCACGAGCAAACCGGCGAGCTCGCCGCGGTGAAGCTACTGCGTCCGAACGCGCTCTCGCGCGCCGATCTCGTCGAGCGCTTCCTGCGTGAAGGCGCGATCTGCATCGAGCTGAAGCACCCGCACCTCGTACAGGTGTATTCGGTCGGCAAGCTGCAGGACGGTGCGCCGTACTTGGCGATGGAGCTGCCGCGCGGTTCCGATCTCGCGACGCGCCTGCGCAAGCAAGGCAGCTTGTCGCTGCCGGAGGTGCTCGAGCTGTCGAGCGCGCTCGCCGACGCGCTCACGCGCGTTCACGACGCGGGCGTCGTGCATCGCGATCTGAAGCCGGTGAACGTGTTCTACGCCGACTCGCCGACCGGTCGACCGCTCTGGAAGGTGCTCGACTTCGGCGTCTCCAAGCTGCGCAGCTCGACGGACACGCTCACCGACGTGGGCGTCGTGGGCACGCCCGGGTACATGTCTCCGGAGCAGGCGCGCGGCCTACCCGTGGATCATCGCTCGGACATCTTCGCGATGGCCACTCTGCTCTACCGCACGCTCACCGGGCGGCCCGCGTTCACGGGCAACGACACGCCGCAGATCATGTTCGAGGTCGTGTACAAGATGCCCGAGCGTCCCTCGTCGATCCTGAAGCAACTGCCACCCGACGTGGATCTCGTGTTTGCGATCGCGCTCGCCAAGGACCCGAAACAGCGTTGGAGCTCGGTGCAGGAGCTCGCCGACGCGCTCGAAGTGGCCGTCAGCCGACGTCTCGGCACCGAGCTCCGCCACAGGGCCCACACGATCCTACGCTCGAGCCCCTGGGGCGAGCCGCTGAACGGCTCCGACGACGCGTCGGCCGACCGCAACGTGGGCTGAAACCACACGGCTGTGGTCGCTTCCACTCCACACATGTGCGTGCACGCAGTTGCAACTGCCGCATTCACCAGAACATTCGCGAGCGCGGGGCTGGCACGCTTCTCGCTCTAGCTTGGGGCATGACTACCGAGCCAGGCCCGATCACTTTAGTCAGTCACCTCGACGACGAAGTCGAGCGCGGCCCACTCGAACGGCGCGGCACACTCACGTTCCTGTCCGGCAGCCAGGTCGGCGCGATGTACGTGCTCGATGCACCACACACGCTGATCGGCCGTGGGACGAGCGCCGACATCGTGATCAACGACGACAGCATCTCGCGCAATCACGCCTCTCTGCATCGCGAGGGCGCGCGCTACGAGCTCGAAGACTTCGGCAGCACCAACGGCACGTACGTCGATGGCAACCGGGTCAGTGGACGGATCGCGTTGCACGATGGCGCCCGCGTCCGCATCGGCGCCTGCATGCTGCGCTTTGCGCTGCAGGATGCGCTGGAGGCGGAGGCCGCGCGTCGTGTCTACGAGATGAGCGTGCGCGACGCGCTCACCGGCGCATACAACCGCCGGCACTTCGACGAACGCATCGCGAGCGAGATCGCCTTCGCACAGCGTCATGGCACGCCGCTGTGCGTGATCCTGTGCGACATCGATCACTTCAAGCAGGTCAACGATCGACTCGGCCACCAGGCCGGTGACGCCGTCTTGCGCCGCGTGGCCGCCGTGCTGCACGGAGCCGTGCGCACCGAAGATGTGTTCGCTCGCTACGGCGGCGAGGAATTCGCAGTGATCGCGCGCGGCATCGACATCGCAGGCGCGCGCGCGTTCGCAGAACGCATGCGACAGCTGCTCGAGAACAGCGTCGTGACGTGGCAAGGCGCGCGTGTTCCCGTGACGATCAGCCTCGGCATCGCACACGACCGAGCCAGCGGTCCTTTCGCCGATGCGGCCGGGATGGTGGCAGCCGCCGATGCGGCACTGTACGAAGCGAAGCGCGGCGGTCGTAACCGCAGCCAGCTGGCTGGCTCGCCGGGACGCTACCGAGGCGTGGAAACGGAGCTCGCGGTCGCACCTGCTTCGATCAAGGCCGAACGCCGCGAGCGACCCTGGGAACGCTCGACCGCACCGACTGCGCCCACCGCGATCGAAGGCGAACCGAGCGCTAGGTTCGAGACGCACCGGAACTGAGCGTACCGCACGTTCGCGCTGACACCGGCGAGCCTCTCGGGTGCGACGCCGCTGCCGGACGAGCTCAACGACCTACTCGAGCACTAGGAAGACAGATCGTCTTTGTAGACGAGGTGCAGCGTGGCATTGCTGGCGTGGATACGATCGTTGCCGATCATCAAGGCCGCGGAGTGCGCGTCCCGCAGCTGACGGGTCAGACTGAAGGGGCCGTCGTTGCGGTAGCCCGACATCCCGCAGACGCGCATGGCGGCGGTGACGATCTCGGCTACCAAGCGTGACGAGGAGATCTTCAGGTTGTTCATCTCGATCCCGAAGCCAACGGACGACAGCTCCGCGCTACCGCCGTCAGCCCGCGCGATCAGCTCGTCGTAGCGACGTGTGAACGACTGCAGCTGAGCGCGCATGAGCTGTAAGGTGGCAGCGACCTCGGACAGACGGATCGCTTGCGGTGGTGTGGTGCCAGGCATCTGCCGCGCCACGCCGCGCACGAAGGCGCGCGCACGCGCGACCGCGTCGCTGGCGATGCCGAGCCAACCTGCTCCCCACAGGATGTGCGCGAACGGAACCATCGTGCGCTGCAGGATCTCGGCGAATGGCGCCGGCACGATCTGCTCTTCCGGAAAGCTGGCGGTCACGATGTAGCCGGGACTGGACGTGCCGCGCATGCCGAACGTGTCCCACGAGCCGGTCTGTTCGAGCGCGCATTGGTTCTTGCGTACGAGCACCAGCGCTTGATCGCCGGCGGCAGCCTCGGCGGAGCGGCGAACGGTAATCAGCAAGTCGTCAGCTGCCTCGCCGTACGAGACGACGGTGCCGTCCTTCTTCAAGCTGCAGCACGCCCCGTCACGCATGATCGGGCTGATGCTGGTGCGCACCGATCCACCGACGCCCGCCTCCGACGTGACCGACGCGATCAGCCGCTGCTGCGCGACGACCTCGCCGAGATAGCTGCGAAAGAAGGCCGTGTCCGCGCCATGCCGCGTGAGACACGCCACTTGAATCTGATGCATCGCGAAGATCATGCCCGTCGACGCGCACTTCTGGCTCAATGTTTCGCACATCGTAGCGAGCTCGCCGATCGTGGCGCCCGCACCGCCTAGCACGGTCGGCACGCACGCAGAAAGCAGTCGCGCCTCTTTCAGCGCTGCGAACGACTCTCGTGGGAATCGCGCATCGTGATCCACCGCGACTGCAGCGGGACCGGTGACCTCGGTGGCGATGCGACGTACCGTTTCGAGACGAGCCTGCGGGGTGTGCATCCGAGCACTGTTGCACGATCGAAAGCCGTAATCTCGCAGAGAGTCGCGTCGGCCGCATCTTCATCGCGCACGGGCACGAGCGCGTTCTCGAAATGCGAAAACGCTGCGTGTGAATCGTGCGCGCGACGAAAATCCTGCGCAGGACGCGCGCGCACACCGTCGCAACCAATGCCCGACGCGCGTACGAGCAGGCGCGGATGCTTCCATGCGGCGCAACTCGTTCGGCGGCACGCGCATCACAGGCCCACGCTTTGGCAGCGCGCTCCGCCACTGCACGCTGCGTCGCGCTCACGCCGTATGCCGCCGGCGTGAACTTCATCGATACCTACCTGCGCGCTGGCGCCTATCCACACGCACCGCCCTTCGTGCTCGGCAGCGAAGGCGCGGGCGTCATCGAAGCGTTGGGCGAAGGTGTGCAGGGTCTCGCCGCGGCAGCGCGCGTCGCGTGGGCCCAGGTTGGGAGCTCGTATGCCGACTCGCTGATTGCACCCGCGGCGAGCCTCGTGCCCATTCTGGACGCCGTGACCACCGACGTTGCAGCTGCGCGTACGCATCGATCGCCGACTGCCGCTGGCCGAAGCCGCCGAGGCCCACCGCTTGCTCGAAGGCCGCCACACGGCCGGCAAGGTGCTGCTGATGGCGGCAGGCTTATCGACGTCACTTCGTGCCGACTGCGATCACGAGCTGGCACGGTCCGACGAAGCCATCTGCTCCGCGCTCGAACTCACGCAATGCGTTACCGACCTCCGCCCACGTCGCCTCGCGCTCGCTCGGCGTGAGCACCGACAGCATCTGGTGCAGCGCGCCGAACGACTCCTTTTCGAAGCGCAGGCATTCCTCCGCGGACCGCATGCGCAGTGGCGCCTCCACGCGTTCGGATTTGACGTCGCGAAACCCAGCACGCGTAAACGCGGCTTCGATCGCACCCTCGGCGCCGAGACTGAACGGTCCTGGCTGTCCCGGCAGCGGCGCCCCCAGCTTGGCCGCGCCCCGCACGATCGACACGGGCACGCTGAAGAATCCGTTCTTGTCCGCAGACGCATACACGATCGCGGCCACGCGGCCACCGGGCACCAGCACACGGTGCATCTCGCGCAGGGCTCGCTGCTGGTCCGGAAAGTAGATCAGGCCGACCCGTGAGATCACCGCATCGAACGACCCGTCGCTCACGTCGAGATTCTCCCCGTCCATGACTCGGGTCGTGACGTTACTGTGACCGGCACGGCGTGCCTCCGCAGCTGCAAACTCCAGAATCGCCGGCGAGATGTCCGTCGCGAGCACGCTCCCGCCGGGACCCACCAGCTCCGCCGCCTGCAGCGTTTGATCTCCGGCGCCCGCAGCGACGTCGAGCACGCGGCAGCCCGAGCGTACCTGCGCGAGCTCGAGCATGCGCTCGGTCGCGGGGCCGAGCCAGCTGCGCAGCGTGGGAGCCCAGCGATGCCAGGCAACTGCGGCCGTCTCCCATTGCTCGCGCGTGGTTTGCTTGTAGTTCGCGGGATCGAAGGTCGGGGGCGTGGGCGTGGTCATGTTCGTTCTCCGGTTTCGGCTCACGGCGCCGAGCATCGCATCCCGAGGGACCGAGCGTCGAGGCGGGCCGTCAGTGCGCGCCGTGGAACGTCAGCCGATCGCGGGACGCGTGGTACTTCGGCGAGGAGAGCGGTGCTTGCGTTTGACTCTCGAGCAGGCCCCAGCAGCCGAATTTTCCGAACTCGTCGACGTACGTGAACGCAGTGAACAGGCCGCCGCCGCTCGCTTGGTACCACCCGTCGAGCATGCTCTTGTACAAGCCGTACATGCGCGGATCCCGGTTGGTGTCGATCAGCAGCTGCGGTCGCGATCGCTATCGAAACGAAGGGCCCGGTCCGCACATGACGCGCGGACCGAGCCCCTCTCACTACCGTGGCAGCGTTCGAGTCGGCGCCTTCACGGCGCGCCGAAGGCGGTCAGTTGATCGCGGAAGGCGCGGTACTTCGGCGCCGATGCGATCGACTGGCTCTGATCTTCGAGCATGCCCCAAGATCCGAACTTGCTGTATTCGTCGATGTACGTGAACGCAGTGAAGAGGCCGTTGCCGCTCCCCTGGTACCACGCCGCGAACATGCTCTGGTACAGGCCGTACATGCGCGGGTCGCGGTTGGTGTCGATCAGCTTCTGCGTCAGGGTCGCGTCGTTCTGATTCGCGATGCCGGCGACGAGATGCTGACCGCCCTCGTACGCGACCAGCTGCACGCCCCACTTGCCAGCTACGGTCTTGTTCTGAATCGTCGGCTGCTTCACGTCGGTATCGATCCGCGCCTGGAGCAGCGCGATGATCGCGTCCACCGTGATGCTGTTGACCTGCCCGTTGGCGACGATCGTATCGGCGATGCCATGGCCGAAGTACGGCGCCACGGCCAGCTCATCGACGCCAGCACCTGGCTGACGCGCCAGGGGATTCACCTGTGAGTCTGCGAACGCCGTGAGCAGCGTGTCGCCAAGCGACGGGTTCGACGACTGAGAGCCGAGCACATGGCGCAGGCGCTGCGTGCCACCGAACACCTGGCTGAAGATCGAGAAGATCTGCGCCGAGCGACGTGCGTTCCACTTGACGCCGGCCCAGAACTTCACGCCCGAGTCCGTGCACAGGCCGGAGTACGGACCGTAGTTGTTCAAACCCACCGAGCAGCCCTGGTTCATCGACCAGGCAGTCTGCGAGAAGATGGTGTTCCAGAGCTCGTTCGAGTACTCGATGTGCGCGATGCGGCCCGGTGCGAGCCGATCGCGAATCAACGTGGCCATTTGCGTCACGTAGTTGTCGTCCGCGAGATGGGGCACGCTGAACCACGCATCGGTTCCCGCCTGATTCGCAAGGTCGACCATGTATTCGAGCGCCACGCCGCGCGCGCCGCCTTGAAAGTCACCCGGCAGCGTACGTTGACTCCACTGCGTGACGGGGCTGTCGTTGGTGCGACCCCAGTCCATGAACCGCAGCTCGGAGACCCCGTGCAAGTTGGCGAGATACGTCGGGTGGAACGGGTTCGTCGCGTACGTGCTCTCGAAGCCCGGCATGATCAAGCGCACGTTGCGCACGTGATCCGCCTTGTTGCTACGCGTGATGGTCACGAAGATCGTGTTGGGCGAGCCAGCGCTGACATGCAGCACGATGCGCCCGAGCGCGGTCGAAGTGACCTGAATGTTCTGGCCAAGGAACTGAAAATCGCCGTCGCCGTCGAAGAGCAACACATAGTCGCCCGCGTAGAGTGAGCGGCCGGTCGGAATGCGCACGGTCTGCGGCGTCGAGAGGCTGCTCACCGTGTACGGGATCTCGAGCGGATAGCCTTCGGGGTCGTGCGGAATCTGGCCCACGACGTTGGTATCCCAAGGTCCAGGCGTCGAAGCAACGTTGGCGCTCATGAAGCCCTCGGCGTTCTTCATCAAGTCGACGAAGGGCAGCGCGTTCGAGTAGTACGTGAGGGCGCCGAGGTTACTGCCGAGCGGAACCGTTGCACCTGACACGGGAGGCGGCGGCGCGACGCTTCCAGCTGCGCGCGCGGTGCCGGCGTCAACCGGCGGAGGCGCGACGCTTCCAGCTGTACCGGCGGTGCCGGCATCAACCGCCGCAGGCGCGTCACTTCCAACTGCAACTGTGGCGCCGGCATCAACCGCCGCAGGCGCGTCACTTCCAACTGCAACTGCGGTGCCGGCATCAACGGCCGCAGGCGCGTCGCTTCCAGCTGCGCCTGCAGTGCCGTGATCGGAAGGCGGTGGCATCGGCGCAGCAGCGCCCGCAGTCATCGTGGAGTCGCGACCCGTTCCAGCGCGATCACTGACTACACCTGCATCTACTTGCGGGTGTTGACGCCTGCGCCGCAACGCATCGAGCGCGCTCGTCTGTGAAGGACTCGGATTTGGGTCGACGGCGCCGGTCGCGCAGCCAGCCGCAAGACTGATCAGTACCAACAGGTTTGCTGTTTTCATGGTTTCGATTTCCTTGGTTGGGTTTACGGCGCCTTGCGGGAACGTTCTTCGTTCACGCGAGCTAGACGGCTGCGGTGCAAGTGAAGCGAGCACCGGACCCTGTACGCTGTGCAAAGCGTGGGCAAACGCGGGCGCCCGTCGACGACGACGTCTCGTCAGCTGCACCTACACGTCGAGCCGCCGCGAACGCGATCGTTGCGCGCTCTACTGCACAGCCCTCATCCGAGTATGAAGGACGCGGCGTTCAAGGATGAAAGGCCAGAGGACGTGCTCGGCGTTCAACGCACCCCTCGCCAGCGACCGCGAACAATGCCGGCAGTGCGCATGGGGGCCGTGAGCCACACGAGTGCAAAATGAGCCGCGTCGATCTTTTCTCGGCAATTCTTCCAAATCGCCCGCAACCACAGGTGGGCGGGACCGGGATTCGAAGAATCGCCGCGCGTGGGGAAACAGAGGTTCGCGGCCCCACTCCCTTAACCGCGCAAGGGCGCAACCTCCTTGCGAAGGTGCGCCCCGGCGACCGCAGCGACGCGGCTCAGCGGTTGCCCGCTTGGCGAGCCTGACCCTTCAGCTCCTTGGCTTTACCTTCGAGCTCCATCTGCTCATTGTCGATCAGAGCACCGACGGCCTTCTTGGCCTTGCCGGCAATTTCTTCGACGCCGCCTTTGACGCGTTCACCGGCTTTTGCCACGCCTTGCTTGGCATCGCCAT
>JADGRF010000291.1 GCA_017881055.1 Sandaracinaceae bacterium | reverse complement strand
CGCAATCGAAGTTGGCCGAACAGTCCTCGACGTGTTGGCACGACTGAGCAACACAGCGATGAGCCGCACAGTCCTCCCCCTCTTTGCAATCCGACGCGCTGGTGCAGCCGGCGATGCACGTCTTGACCGGGGGGGGCTACATGTGATCGGATCGATGTCGCAGATCATCGACCCACCATCGGAAGGACAATCGCTGTCGGAGGCACACCCTGGCTTGTCTACGGGGTTGCACACGACGGGTACGCCCGTGCCAACCGCCAGACTGGGCTGAATGCAATATCTTGCGAAGGTGTCTGTGCAATCGGCATTACCTCGACATTGCAGGCGGTGTGCTCTCGAAGCAGACTGCGCTATTCGTGCTGCCCGGGCAGCTCCTCGTGCTGTCGCTACGCTTCGGTTTCCCGCGTGCGCTGGGCCACGCGCTTGCGGCCGCGGTTGCCACCGCGTGCGTGTTCTTCGCAAGCGCCTCGCTCTTCGGCTCGACGCCTGACGCCACCTGGTTCTATCTCCTCAGCGTGCCTAGCAAGCACGGGATTCGATGGGACGATAACGCGGTCGTTGTGAGCCGAGCTTTCACGTTCGTGGCGCCGCTTGTACCGATGTCTGCGGCGGTCGTATGGTCGTTGGGGGGCTGCCGCTCCCTCGTGTCTCCGCAGTTGCGCGCGAGCATGCCACTCGACGTCCTTCTGATTGCCGCGTCGGGCATTACCCTCGGTCCGGTTTCGCTCGAAGCAAGCATGAAAGTCGGCGGGTACCTCAACAACCTGCACGCGCACTACTACTTGTTGTCTGCTTGCGCGCTCGGCCTCGTTGACGCTCTGCGGGATCAGCGACTGAGCGCTTCAACGCTCGGCTCGCGCCTCACCTATGCGCTGCTCGCTTGTAACCGATCAGCGGACGGCCCCTGGCGGAGGATCTACACCCGTGCGTCAGCAGTGGGCGGCTTCCAGGACCAAGGCATCAGCTCATCGACTCGCGCATCGGGATGGGTCGCTCATAGGCACTTTGAAAGGGGTATCGCGACCCGGTCGAGTTTACATATCACCCCAACCACGCCATGAATTTTGTGGCTTTGCTCACCCATCTTCCTGCTGCGGCAGACGCAGAGCTCGCAGTGAGTCAGAAGCGCGACGATGCGAACGCGCGTCTCGTCGCCGAGCGCACGGAACAGCCGTGCGATCGGTTGAACATCGAGGGACGCCGCATTCGATATCGGGGACGACACGACATGCGAATATACGTATGTCGTGGTCTAGTCAAGCCGCCGATCCCCTGCACGGGCTGCTGTCGCTCAGCGCCGGCCGGGAGTAGCTTCTCCGACTGTGCCAACGACAACCTTCCTGGACCAACCGAGCCGCTTCCTGTTCTTCACCGGCAAGGGCGGCGTCGGAAAGACGGCGCTCGCATGCGCGACCGCCATTCGCCTCGCGGACGCGGGCAAACGCATCCTGCTGGTCAGCACGGACCCTGCGTCGAACCTCGACGAGATGCTCGGGGTCACACTTTCGAATCGACCCACGGCCGTTCCCGGCGTCGAGTACCTCTGGGCGCTCAACATCGATCCCGAGCAGGCCGCCGACGAGTACCGCGAGCGCGTGATCTCACCCTATCGCGACGTATGGACGGCGGCTCAGCTCGTCGAGCTACGTGAACAGCTGTCAGGCGCATGCACCGTCGAGATCGCAGCGTTCGACGAGTTTGCCGAGCTCCTCGCAGGTGATCAGGCGAGCGTGCCGTTCGACCATGTGCTGTTCGACACCGCGCCCACGGGTCACACGTTGCGGCTGCTCAGTCTGCCGCGCGCGTGGACGGGCTTTCTGCAATCGACCACCGAGGGAGCGTCGTGTCTCGGACCGCACTCGGGTCTGAAGATGCAGGAGGCGCGTTTCGCTGCAGCCGTCGAGGCGCTGGCCGACGGCGCGCGCACCACGGTCGTGCTGGTGACTCGCCCTGACCACGCGGCGCTGCGTGAGGTGGAGCGCACGTCGGGTGAGCTCGATGCGATTGGGATCAAGAACCAACAGCTCGCGATCAACGCGGTGTTCAAGGCGACCGAGCCAGCGGATCGCGTGGCCGCAGCGCTCGAGGAGCGCGGACGATCGGCGCTGCAAGCGCTGCCTGCGCGACTGCTGGGACTGCCTCAGCTGCGAGTCCCTCTGCGCGCTTTCAACATGGTCGGACTTCTGGCGCTTCGGGCTTTCCTCGACGATCACGCTGCGGCAGCTCTATCGTACGTCGCGCCTGCGGGTGCGAAGCCTTCGCTGCCACCGCTGTCGTCGCTCATCGACGAAATCGCCGTGCCGGGTCATGGCCTCGTGATGGTGATGGGTAAAGGTGGCGTCGGAAAGACCACCATCGCTGCGTCGATCGCCGCGGAGCTGGCGTCGCGCGGTCACCAGGTTCACTTGAGCACCACCGATCCGGCGGCTCATGTCGCCGCAACGCTCGATGGCCAAGTCGAGAACCTCACGATCAGCCGCATCGATCCGGTCGCTGAGACGAAGGCTTACGTGGACCGCGTGATGAGGACCCGCGGCGCAAAGCTTGACGAGGCAGGCAAGGCGCTGCTCGCCGAGGATCTACGTTCGCCCTGCTACGCCGAGGTCGCCGTCTTCACGGCGTTCTCGAAGCTGGTATCGCAGGCGCATTCGAGCTTCGTCGTTCTCGATACTGCGCCAACGGGACACACGCTTCTGCTGCTCGACACGATGGGCTCGTATCACCGCCAGATGGTCGGAACGGACGCGGAAGCGCAGCACGCGTCGGTCCACATGATCACGCCGCTCATGCGTCTGCGGGATCCCGACTACACCAAGATTCTGCTGGTCGCGCTGGCGGAGACGACGCCCGTATCCGAAGCAGCCCACCTGCAGGCGGATCTTCGACGCGCGAAGATCGAGCCGTTCGCCTGGGTCATCAACAGCAGCCTCGCGGCCGCAGGCACGATCGACCCCTGCCTCGAGCAGCGAGTCACCGCCGAGCTCGAGCAGATCGAGAACGTGCGTGTACACCATGCCAGGCGCGTTGCGATCGTTCCCTGGCTGGTCGACGAGCCCGTCGGGCCTGCACGCCTCTTGGCCCTGGCACGTGGCAAAGCGTGACCACTGGAAACGCGTTGAACGACGGCGACAAGGGGCTCCTCGGGAAGCTTTCCTTCCTCGACCGCTACCTGACGCTCTGGATCTTCCTAGCGATGGGAGTCGGTGTCGCTCTTGGCTCCTTGGCACCAGGCTTCACTACGGCGCTCGACAGCCTCAGTGTGGGCATGACATCGATCCCGATCGCGGCCGGCCTCATCTTGATGATGTACCCGCCGCTGGCGAAGGTTCGTTACGAAGAGCTGGGAAAAGTCTTCCGCAACACGCGTGTGCTGACACTCTCGCTCGTGCAGAACTGGGTGATCGGTCCGCTGTTGATGTTCGGGCTCGCCGTCGCGTTCCTGCGCGACAAGCCCGAGTACATGCTCGGCCTCATCCTGATCGGCCTCGCGCGCTGCATTGCGATGGTCATCGTGTGGAACGACCTGGCGAAGGGCGATACCGAATACTGCGCCGGGCTGGTCGCCCTCAACTCGATCTTCCAGGTGCTGTTCTTCTCGGTCTACGCGCACTTCTTCGCGACGTTGCTACCGACGTGGCTTGGGCTGGCGGGCACAGTCGTCCATATCAGCATCGGTGAAATCGCGAGGAGCGTCGCAGTCTACCTCGGGGTGCCGTTTGCCGCGGGCTTCCTCACACGACGCGTGCTCGTGAGCGCAAAGGGCCGCGACTGGTACGAAACGACGTTCGTACCGCGGATCAGCCCCATCACGCTAGTCGCTCTGCTCTTCACCATCGTCGTTATGTTCTCGCTGAAGGGCGACGCCATCGTAGAGCTTCCGCTCGATGTCCTGCGGAGCGCCTTACCGCTGCTGATCTACTTCGTCGTCATGTTTACGGTGTCATTTTTCATGAGTCGGTGGGTGGGCGCCAGCTACGAGCAAACGGCTACACTCGCATTCACCGCGGCATCCAACAATTTCGAGCTGGCCATCGCCGTCGCTATCGCGAGCTTCGGCATTCACAGCGGTGCTGCCTTCGCCGCCGTGATTGGTCCGCTCGTGGAAGTACCCGTGCTCATTGGCTTGGTGAACGTGTCGCTCTGGGGCCGGAGACGGCTCTTCCCGCGCGCCTGAAGCTGGCCGCCTGCGCCGCGTGGCGTTCCAACTTGGACGTCACATTGGTTCGCGCTTGGATGGCGAAGAAGCGGCGCGAATCGACTGCTGATTCCCACGGGATTTCTGCAGTCAATCGTCGCACGTCACCAAAATGTGGCTCTCCTAAGACGTGAGTGGGTGTGAATTCGGCGTGACGCGCAGCGGCGAGAGCGCGGGCAGCGCGCAGCACAAGAAGATGAGGCCGATGAGGCTGGCAGCGCTGTGGAAGCCGTAGGCGCGTCGCGTGATGACTCTGATCTTCCCGTTTAGTCCTTCGATGCGGCCGTTGGATAGTCCGG
>JADGRF010000290.1 GCA_017881055.1 Sandaracinaceae bacterium | reverse complement strand
CGCGCGCAGGCGCGCTTGAGCTCCTACCGCGCGCAGGCGCGCTTGAGCTCACCGACCAAGGCCGACACGTTTGCCATCGCGTCGTCGGCGTCGCTAGCAGCTGCAATCAGCGAGCACACGGCCGAGCCCACGACCACGCCGTCGGCGCGTCCCGAGATCGATCGCGCGTCCTCGGCCGTCTTCACGCCGAAACCAATGGCCACCGGCAAGCCCACGCGCGCACGCACTTCTTCGGCGCGCTTGGCGGCTAGCGGCAGGTCGGTGGCGGCTCCCGTCACACCGGTGAGCGAGACGTAGTAGATGAACGCATCCGCGAAGCGCGCCACGAGCGCGAGCCGCTCGTTCGAAGTCGTCGGCGCAACGAGCGGAATGAACGAAAGACTCTGCTTCTTCAGCTCCGTGCAGAAGCTGCCCGCTTCCTCGGGCGGCAGATCCACCACGAGGAAGCCATCGACGCCGGCCTTCGCCGCGCGCTCCGCCACCTCGGCCTCGCCGTGCGCGAGGATGGGGTTGTAGTAGCCGAACAGCACCACCGGCACGTCGCTCTCGCGACGCAACTCGGCTACGGCGTCGAGCACGCCCGGCAGCGTGGTGCCACTCGCCAGCGCACGCTCACTTGCGCGCTGAATCACGGGGCCATCGGCCGTGGGATCGCTGAACGGCACGCCCACTTCGATCACATCCGCACCGGCGCGCGCGATCGCTTTCATCAAGCGCACGCTCGTGGCGAGATCGGGATCGCCGGCACACAGGTAGATCACCAACGCCGCGCGGTTCTCGCTGCGTGCGCGCTCGAAGGCGCGTGTGAGCCGACCCGGCTGCGCGTTGCTGCGACCGCCAGTCACGTGAGCAGGCCCTTTTTCTGCGAAAGCTCGATCACGGTCGCCAGATCTTTGTCGCCGCGGCCCGAAAGACACACGGCCACGAGCGCGCCAGGCTGCTCTTTCCCGATCTTCGAGAGCAATGCGATTGCATGGCTGCTCTCGAGCGCAGGGATGATGCCCTCGGTTCGGCACAGCAGATGGAACGCCGCAAGCGCTTCGTCGTCGGTCACAGGGCGGTAGCTCGCGCGCCCCTGCTCCTTGAGCCAGGCATGCTCGGGACCGACACCCGGGTAGTCGAGCCCGGCGCTGATCGAGTGCGTCGCGATCACTTGGCCGTGCGCGTCCTGCAGCACGTACGAGCGCATGCCATGCAGCACACCCGGGCGACCCGCCGTGAGCGTGGCCGCATGCTCGCCCGTCTCCACGCCGCGTCCGGCGGCTTCGGCGCCTATCAGCTGCACACCTGCGTCGGGAATGAATTCGGCGAACATGCCGAGCGCGTTGCTGCCGCCACCGACGCACGCCACCACGGCATCGGGCAAGCGGCCCGCTTGAGTCAGCATCTGCGCGCGCGCCTCTTCGCTGATCACGCGCTGAAACTCGCGCACGATCGCAGGATACGGATGCGGCCCTGCCACGGTGCCCACGCAGTAATAGGTGTCCGCGACGTGCGTTACCCAGTCGCGCATGGCTTCGTTCATCGCGTCTTTGAGCGTGCGCGAGCCGGACTGCACGGCATGCACTTCGGCGCCGAGCAGCTCCATGCGCCGCACGTTCGGGGCTTGGCGTCGTACGTCTTCCGCACCCATGAACACTTCGCAGCGCAGGCCGAGCAGCGCGCATGCGGTGGCCGTGGCAACACCGTGCTGACCTGCACCGGTTTCGGCGATCACGCGCGGCTTACCCATGCGCTTGGCAAGCAGCACCTGGCCGAGCACGTTGTTCATCTTGTGCGCGCCCGTATGGCACAGGTCCTCGCGCTTCAGCCAAACCTGAAGACCTACGTGCGCGGACAAGCGCGCGGCGAAATAGAGCGGCGTGGGCCGGCCGATGTAGTTGACCAGCAAGTCCTTGCGACGCGCTTCGAACGCGGGGTCGGCACGCGCGTCTTCGTAGGCGCGCTCGAGCTCTTCGAGCGCCGGCATGAGCGTCTCCGCGACATACCGCCCGCCAAACGGCCCGTAATTGCCCTGCCCGGTGATCATGACTCGTGTTGCGACATAGGTGAGCGGCTGGCGGTTTGCAAGCCCTTCGCCGCCGCGATGAACGCCCGCACCTTCCCGAGGTCCTTCACGCCGGGCGCGCTCTCGACGCCGCTCGCCACATCCACACAGTACGGCGCGACCGCAGCCACCGCGGCCGCGACGTTGTCCGGTGTCAGGCCACCCGCGAGCGTCAGCTTGCGCGTGCGCGCCACTTCGGCGGCGATCCGCCAGTCGAAGGTGGCTCCGGTGCCACCCGCAGCCCCGGGTACGAAGGCGTCCAGCAACACGTGCTCGCCCGGAAAGCTCGCAGCCTCCGCGATCGCGGAAGGTCCACGCACGCGCAGTGCCTTGTAGGCATGCGGCAGAAAGCGCTGCAGCTCGCTCGGTGGCTCCGCCCCATGCAATTGAACGCAGCGAAAGCCTGTCTGCTGCTGCAGTCGCAGGATCTCATCCGCGGGCATATCCACGAACACGCCGACGCTCACCACGTGCTCAGGAATCACGGCCATGATCTCACGTGCCCGCGCTGCATCGATGCAGCGCGGCGAGCTCTTCACGAAGTTCAGGCCGAGCGCGTCGGCGCCGGCTTGCATGCACACAAGGGCATCGCCCGGGCTCGTGACGCCGCAGATTTTGACCTTCACCATGCCTCGAACCATGCCTCGAACCATGCCTCGAACCATGCCTCGAACCTAGTAGCCAAGACGCCGCATCGCAACCGCACGAGTCACAGCCGCAGCAGCTCTTTCACCGTCTCGATCACCTGAGGCGCCTGAATCGGCTTCGTGATGTACGCGGAGGCGCCCAGGGCCATCGCCCGCTCGCGATCCTCTTTGGAACCTTCGGTCGTGATCACGATCACGGGCACGTCTTTGTGTCGATCGTCGGAGCGGATCTTCCGCACGAGCTTCAGCCCATCCATGATCGGCATGTTGATGTCGGTGATGATCAAGTCGAAGCGCTCGGTCGCGAGCTTCTTCAGACCAGCGATACCGTCGTCCGCTTCCGCGACGGTCATGTTCTTGATGCGCGACAGCGCGAACACGATGAGCTGACGCATCATCGGGGAGTCTTCGACGACGAGACAAGAGTAGCCGGCCACTCACTGCCCCCTTTTCGTTGCGAGCACCACGGGATGACCAGGCTCGCTGGGATTGAGAGATTGTGCAACCTGCGCGGCGTGGGCGACGACGCCGTCCAGTGCAGCTCGCGGCCCCGCTTCGGCTTCGTAGAGATTGGCGGCGATCAGCGCCGCAGCGCCATGCGCGCACACCAACTTGAAGAGCTCGCGATCGACCAGCGCCCAGCACCGCTTGTGCGACAAGAGCTCGTGGATCGTGATCACGCCGACGACTTCACCGTCGAAGCTGAGCGGCAGCACCGCGAGCGGTGCGGCACGAGCCGCTGCAGCGTCCCGCTCTTCGAGCTCGTGGATCTTCGGCACACCGGTCAAGCACGCATCCAGGAACGACGCATCGTCGACCGGGAGCTCGTCCACACCGTCGGCGGCCTTACCGCGTCCCGACAGCAAGCGCGCGCGCTTGCCGTCGATCGACAGCACGTAGATGGCAAACGACTGCGCACCGATCAGCTGTTCCAACAGCTCGCAGAGGTGCCGCAGCACGCGCCGCACCGAGAGCGTATTGCTCAGCTGGAAGCTGGCCACATACAGGCTCGCCAGATCGTTCAGCTCCTGCTCCACGTTGCGGTAGCGCGCCTCCGTCTGACGAGCCGCGTTCTCGAGCTCGTCGGAGCGGTTCAGGAGCGAGTTGCGCTCGCGTTCGAGCGCTTCGACGGTGGTGAGCAGCTCGCGAATCGCGTCGTTGCTCGCGAGCTGGGCTCGCAGCCGCGTGTTTTCGTCCCGCAGTCTGCGCGCTTCGGCTTCGAGCCCCTGGTTCTCCCGCAGCAGGTCCTCGGTCAGCTCCACACCCTTGTGCAGGAACGTGCGAACGAAGGTCTCGCGCTCCGCACGCAGATCGGGCGGCGCATCGCTCGGACGATTCTTGTTTCGGCGTGGACGCGCGGTCATGCCTTCTTTCCGTCGAGTCGTGCGTCGAGTCGTCCTTCAAGCGCGATTCGCCCGATCTGCTCCACCAGCTGCGGCAACGGCAGGGTTTCATCCACGGACCCAGTCTGCTTTGCCGAACGGGGCATGCCGTAGATGACCGCAGTCTCCTCGGACTCGACGATCACGTGACCGCCCGCCTTCTTGATCGCCACTACACCTGCGGAACCGTCGTCGCCCATACCGGTCAGCACCACGCCGAGCACGCGCGTGCCGAGCACGGCCGCCGCGCTACGAAACAAGCGATCGACACTCGGTGCGTGACGGTCGGTGGGCGCGGCATCGACCACGCGGACGCGCGCGCCATCGGGGCTATTTTCGATCTCCAAGCACTTGCCTCCGGGGCAGACCAGGCCCTGTCCAGGGCGCAGCACCACCGTGCCTTCGGCCTCGCGCACGTCGAACGGGCTGATCCGATCGAGCCGTTCAGCGAACGCCTTGGTGAAGCGCTCGGGCATGTGCTGCGCGACGATCACGCATGCGTTGCCATCGCGGGGCAAACGCGCGAACACGTCGAGCAGCGCCGTGGGTCCGCCGGTCGACGAGCCGATCACGATCACGCGCGAAGGTTGGCCCGCCGCGGCGGATGTCTTCTCGCGTGCGTCGGCGCTGAGCGGCTCGGTGGTCGGCAAGCTTCGCGCATGGACGTTGGCGGGCGAAAGCTGACCCACGATCGCGACCATGTGTTCCAGCTGCTCGCGAACGCCGGAGGCTTGGCCCGTAAGCGAGGCATCGGGCTTGGCGATGAAGTCGATCGCGCCGAGCTCGAGCGCTCGGAATACGTTCTCCTTCGCCGAGTGACTCGACACGACGATCACGGGCGTGGGCCGACTCGCCATCAAGAGGCGCAGGAAGGTGAACCCATCCATGCGCGGCATCTCCAGGTCGAGGGTGATCAAGTCCGGGGCCAGCGCGATCGCGAGTCGCAGCGCTTGGTCGCCGTCGCCCGCCACGCCGACCACCGTCACGCCGGTCAGCTGCGCCAAGAGGTCGGCGAGCGTCCGGCGATTCATCGCTGAATCGTCCACGACCAGAACGCGCAACGGCCTCATGATTCGGTCCTCATGGTTCGACCCGCTTCGGCGCAGTGAACGCGGAGTCTCTGGGCTTGCGGTACGCCAGGTCGCCTCGCAGATGAGCGAGCTCGAATGCCGTAGACGTATGCAGCAAGGACTCGCTGTGACCAAGCATCAAGAAGCCTTCGGGATGCAGTCGTTCGTAGAAGGCAGAGATCACGCGACGACGTGAGACTTGATCGAAGTATATCAGCACATTGCGGCAGAAGATCGCGTCCACACGACCGAGGATCGCGCCGCGCGCGTCGTCCATCAAGTTGAAGTGACCGAACTGACAGAGCGCGCGAATCTCGGGCGCAACTGCACGGCCTTCCGGGGTCGGTACGAAATAGCCTTCATACTCGGGCGGCAGCGCACGGAAGCTGGGCTCGCGATACACCGCCCGCCGCGCGACGTGTAGGCAGCGTCGGGAAATGTCGTTGCCGAAGACGCGCACGTCCCAACCTTTGAAGCGTCCGGAACGCGCGAGCAGGATCGCCAACGTGTAGACCTCTTCGCCCGTCGAGCAGCCCGCGCTCCAGATGGTCAGCGTGCGCCGCACGCTCGCCGAGGCCTGGAGCGCGGGCAGCACGTCCTGCTCGAACGCGCGCAGCTGCGGCAGCTCGCGAAAGAAATACGTCTCGTTGGTGGTGAGCGCTTCGATCGCGCGCTCGATCTCCGCTTTGCGCTGCGGGTGATAGCGCAGGTGCCGATAATACTGATGAAAGTCCTCGAGCGAGAGCGCAGTCACGCGATCGACCAGCTTGCGCTCGACGCTGGCCATCGATTCATCGGGCAACACGATGCCGGACAGCTCGTTCACGAGCGCTCGGATCAGGCGGAAGGCCTCCGAATCGAGCCGCGGCGATGCACCCGGAACAGCCACCTAGCGCACCTCGATCGCAGTGAGAGCCTCGCGCAGCGCCGCTCGTACGTGCTCGTCGTCCTCGCGTAGCAGCTGTGCGCGCAGCGCGGCCGACGCGCCGCCCTCGCGCGAACGCGCGAGCAAGGCAGCGGCGAGGCGTCGCACGTCCCAAGCCGGATGCGACAGCGCACGCGACAGCGCGCCTTCCACACGCTCACCTGCGTCGGTCTCGGCGAGCGCGGCGAGCCCGGACAAGGCCTGCTTCACGACTTCGCTGTCGGAGTCGGCGAGCGCGATCCCGAGCAGCTCGGGCAGCCCGGGATCCGCGACGCGAATCAAGCCTTGGATGGCAAACAAACGTGCGCCGGCCGAGCTGCTCCTCGCAAGCTTGCGCAGCCGCGGCCCAGCCTCACGACGCGCGAAATGCGCGAGCGTGTGCGCGAACGCGGCCTCCACGTCAGGGTCGGTGGTCTCG
>JADGRF010000289.1 GCA_017881055.1 Sandaracinaceae bacterium | reverse complement strand
AGCAACGCTTGCTCTTGCTCCTTATCGAGGCGAGGGAAGAGCGCCTTGCCCGGCCGCGTGCGCGTGCCCGGCAAAAGGCCTCCCCACACGCTCGGCCACAAGTCGCGCTCCGTTCCGGGCAACAAGGGTGGTAGACCCAGCTGCTCGCGCAGCTCTGCGGCCTTGCTCGGCATGAATGGCGAGATCATCACCGACAGCATGCGCAGCGTCTCGAGCACGCTGTACACGACCTGCGACAGGCGCGCGTGATCGCCGCGCTTCACGAGCGCCCACGGCTCCGTGCGATCCACGTAGCGGTTGGCCGCGCCCACCAGCTCCCAGAGCGCTTCGAGCGAGCGCTGCGGTGCCACGGCGTCCAGCTGCTCGGCCGCCAGCTTTGCCACGCGCAACGCTTCGCTCTCCAGCAGGTCGTCTTCCGGCGTGCGTGTCTCGGGCGCGGGCGCCGGCACGAGCCCGCCGAGGCTCTTCTGCACGATGCTCGCGAGCACGCGGTTCAGCAGGTTGCCGAGCCCGTTCGCCAGCTCGCCATTCAAGCGTGCGATCAAGTTCTGGTGGCTGAAGTCGCCGTCCTGTCCGAACGCTACGTCGCGCAGCAAGTAGTAGCGAAGCGCATCCACACCGAACGCTTCCGCGAGTGGCTCGGGCGTGAGGAAGTTGCCGAGCGTCTTCGACATCTTCTGTCCGTTGACCGTGAGCCAGCCGTGCGCCCAGATCTGCGTCGGCGGCTGCAGACCGGCGGCGAGCAAGAAAGCCGGCCAATACACCGCGTGGAAACGCAGGATGTCTTTGCCGACGATGTGCATGACTTCGCTGCGCTCGCTGGCGGGCCTGTCGGCTTGCGGCCAGAAGCGATCGAACAGCGGTGCCTGTCCGGGCTCGGCGGGGCCATGCAGCGCGCTCATGTAATTCGTCAGCGCGTCGAACCACACGTACATCACGTGCTGCGGATCGTTCGGCACCGGAATGCCCCAGCGGAAGCTGGTGCGCGACACGGAGAGATCACGCAGGCCTTCGCGTACGAAGCTCTTCACCTCGTTGAAGCGACCTGCCGGCTTCACGAAGTCGGGATTCGCCTCGTAGTACGCGAGTAGCTTGTCGGTGTAGTTGCTGAGGCGGAAGAAGTAGCTCGACTCTTTGATGCGCTCGACCGGCTTCAGGTGCTGCGGGCAGACCTTGCCCTCCAGCAGATCCTTCTCCGTGTAGAACGTCTCGCAGCCGACGCAGTACCAGTCTTCGTACTCGCCGAGGTAGATCTCACCGCGCTCCTGAATGCGTGACCACAGCGCCTGCGCGCGCTCTTTGTGGCGCGGCTCGGTGGTGCGAATGAAGTCGTCGTACGGGCACTCGAGCAGCTCCCAGGTCTGCTTGAACGGCGCCTGCATCTTGTCGGTGAACTCTTGCGGCGACAGGCCTTGCGCCTCGGCCGCGCGCGCAATCTTCAAGCCGTGTTCGTCGAGGCCTGTCAGAAAGCGCGTCGGTCGGCCGCGCAGCTTCTGGTAGCGGACCAGCGTATCGGCCGCGATGGTCGAGTACGCCGTGCCGATGTGCGGCTTGTCGTTGACGTAATAGATGGGCGTCGTGACGTAGAACGGTTTCATGAGCGGGCCGGCAGCTTACACCGAGACTCGCTTTCGGCCAGTCCCGTCTGCTCTCACGGGAACGTGAACAGCATGGCGTCCATCGCGACTTCCGGGTTGGCGTTGCGGCCGAGCGCCTCCGTGGTCGTTTCGATGGCCTGCACTCGTGCCGCAGCCCGCGCCGCGCCCAGCGTACCCGCGCGCCGCGTCAGCAGCTCGCTCTTGTGCGGAAACGAAAGCGGTGCCGAAGCGCCCAGAAGCGCGCTGCTCGCGACGTCGCGATAGAACAGCGAGAGCGTGTCCAAGAGCACATCGCGCTCATCGCTGCCGGCGAGGTCGTCGGCCACCTCGATGATGGCGCCCGCGCGCTTGCTTTCCACCGCGTCGTCGATGCGCAGCGCCAGCTCGAGCAACCGTTCGGCGCGACCTTCCTCGGCCAAGAGCAGCGCTCGATCGGCACGCCCGCGCGCCAGCGCCACCGCCGCGTCGCGCGCTTCTTCCGGCACGTTGTGCTGCGCCAGGATCTCGTGCAGCAGCTGCGTGGACAGCGGCGCGAAGCGCACGCTCTGACAGCGCGAGCGAATCGTAGGCAAAAGGCGCTCCGGCCGCTCCGACAGCAGAATGAACGAGACCGCTGCGCGTGGTTCCTCCAGCGTCTTCAGCATCGCGTTGGCGGCCTCGGCGTGCTGCACCGGGAACGACACGTCCGCCTCCGGGAAGATCAAGCACGCAGCCTTCGCCTCGAACGGCGCGAACTTCGCGAACGGCAGGATCTCGTCGCGCACGACCTCGACCGCGATGTTGCGGTGACCTTCGTCACGCGGACGCACGACCCGCACGTCTGGGTGCTTGCCGGCCTGCACGCGCTCGCACACGGAGCACGTGCCGCAGCCGACCTGCGGCGCCGTCGGGCACAGGCGCGCGCACGCCAGCGCAAGCGCCGCTCGTTCTTTGCCGACGCCGCTCGGCCCCTCGAACAGATACGCATGCGCGACGCGGTCGTTCGCCAGCGCGCGGGTGATCGTCGAGATGGCGCTTGCCTGGCCCCTCACGGCCTCGAACAGCGCGCTCACGTTGCGCTGCCGCCATCAGCGGCAGCCGGCGTCGTGACGGCGTCCGCCACGGGAATGAACTCGAACAGCGAAGCCGCCAGCGTCTCGAGCGCCTGGATCACGTCTTCGTCCTTGATCGACTCCGGGTCGACGATCTTCTGCATCAGCATGCCGTCGAGCAGCGCGTGCATGATGCGCGGGATGAACTTCGGATCGATCTTGGGTCGCAGCCCGAGCGCCGCCGCGTTCGTGCGCAAGTGATCTTCCACCTGCGTCGAAGCGAACCGGTAGTAGCTCGCGAGCGGCACGCGCATCTTGTCGTCGTGCAGGCTCTGCGCGAGCAGGTCGGCCACGACTTTCGTTTCGTTCGACAGCTCGGCGCGCACGGTCCACAGCTCGCGCAGCGCCGAGCGCATGGCATCGAGCGGGTTTTGACCTTCGACCCAGACCTTGCGCGTGCGCTCGGCCACCGCGTCGCAGGCGGTCTCCAGCACCTTGCCCATTAGCGCTTCCTTGGTCGGGAAGTGATAGTGCACGGCGCCCTTGGACATGCCCACTTCGTTGGCGATGTCCATCAAGCTGGTGTGCGCGTAGCCCTGACGCGCGAGCACGCGCATCGTGGCTTCCACGATGTGCCCCACGCTGATCTCGGACTTCTTGTAACGCATCGGGGTTAAGTGCCCACTGCCGGGGGGCAGGTCAAGGGTGGAGTCGGCATGATAACGGGCGCGTCACCCGCCTTCCACACATGAGCACGCTGCTCTACATTGGCGGCCCATGGCGCTCGCAGACCAAGACGGAAGACGCCTTTCACGCTTGGTCGCGATCATGCAGCGCCTGCTCGCGCCCGACGGCTGCCCGTGGGATCGCGAGCAAAGCCTGCAGACGCTGCGCCCGTACGTGATCGAAGAGGCCCACGAGGTCGTCGACGCGATCGACACCGGCTCACCGGACGACCTGCGCGAAGAGCTGGGCGATCTGCTCCTGCAGATCGTGTTCCAATCGGAGCTGGCACGCGCGCAAGGCTGGTTTGGCCCGGACGACGTCGTCGATGCGATCTGCGACAAGCTGATCCGCCGGCATCCGCACGTGTTTGCAGGTGAGAAGGTGAGCGGCACCGCCGAGGTGCTCGCCAACTGGGAAGCGATCAAAGCGGTCGAAAAGAAGGATCGCGGCGTGCTCGACGGCGTGCCCAAAGCGCTGCCTGCGCTGCTGCGCGCGCTACGCGTCGGCGAGAAAGCCGCACGGGTCGGTTTCGATTGGCCCGAGCCCGCAGGTGCGCGCGCCAAGGTCGACGAAGAACTGGCGGAGCTCGACGCCGCGATCGCGAGCGGCGATGCGAAGGCCATCGAGAGCGAGCTCGGTGACGTGTTCTTCGCGCTGTGCAGCGTCGCGCGCAAACAGGAGCTCGACCCGGAGGCGGCCCTGCGCGGCACGCTCGATCGCTTCACCGAGCGCGTGCGTGCCGCCGAGGCCATCGCGAAGTCGCGCGGGCAGGATCTCTCCAGCCTCGGCCCCGCTGCACTCGATCAGCTCTGGAACGAAGTCAAAGCCACCGCGGCGAAATAGCCAAGGGTTGCGCTGGCTTAGCGCCAAGCCCTGCGACTTTTTTGGTATCCTACATGTGCGCCGATACCCTTCACAGGACTACTCCTTCGTCTCCCGGAGTAGCTCGGAGGATTCGCCATGCTGATCGTCGCTTTGCTCCTCAACCGCCGCATGCGCACTGCGCTCGCGCTCGCTGTCATGTCGGCCCTCGGGAGCGCCTGCAGCAGCGAGAAGGACCCGCAAGCGGGTGTGCTCGTCGTGCCATACGAGCTCGGCAACCGCCGCAGCTGCGACGCCGTCGGCGTGAAGATCGTGCGCGCGGAGCTGGACGACCCGATGTACGTCGAAGAGGCCGTGTGCAGCGCCGGCGAGATTCGCTTCCCCGAGGTTCCGCCCGGCAGCTACCACGTGCGCCTGTTCGGCGTCGATCACGACGGCGTTGCCGTGATGGACAGCCTGCAAGCCGGTGAAGTCCCGGTGAGCGTCGTCGGTCGCGGCACCACGGTGGTTGCGGATCCCGCCATCAAGCTCACGGCCGCGCCGGCCCATTTGCAACTGCGCTGGGCGCTCGGCTTCGGCACCTGCGAGAGCGCCGCCATCGATCGCTTCTCCGTCACCGCGTGGCGCAGCGACGGCAGCGCGCTCTTGCTCGACGCCAAGGTCGCCTGCGACATGCCCGGCGACGGCGCCGAGCAGTACCGCGCCGTGCCGGACCTTCAGCGCGAGCTGACCGGCAACGAAGTCGGCGAGGTCAACGTGCAGCCGCTCGACAAGAACGACACGCCGGTCGGCGAGCCGATCCTGTTCAACTTCAACGCGCCGGGGGCGGGCCGCTTCGTGAAGCTGTCCGTCAACTGCAACGAGGGTGGCTGCACGGGCTCCGGCACGCCGGATTGAGCGCAGCCCCCTTTCGTCACACGGTCAGTAGTCGAACAGCACTTCCATGTGCTGCGAGGGCGCGCTGCAGGACGCAGTGTTGATGCCGCCCCAGTTCGAGCTGGGGACGTCGGGGCGGACCACGTACGAGTTGACGTTCATGGCGGTACAACCGTTGGAGGGCTCGGCGGCTATCGAGTGATAGCTGCCTGCGGCGCCGTACGTGGACCACATGCTGGTGTTGCCCTGGGGATCCAGGCAGCTGACGTTGGTGATCTGCGTTCCGGCCGCCAAATTCGTCGCCAGCGTCTGCGCACCCGAGCCCACGCACACCTTGCCAACGTGATCCTGCGAGCCGCGCAGGATGACCCGGCTGAACGTGCGGCCGTCGTTGACCGCGGCCTGCAGCTGCGTGCGGAAGTACGTCCAGTCGTTCTGGATTTGGGCCGGTGCCGTTGCACCCGACGTGAAGTCACCCGCGAACTGTATGCCGGCTTCACGGTAGCACGGACACACGATGTTGCGGTTGCTGGCCGAGTTGGTGTCACCCGGGAAATTGCCGCAGCCGGTGGTCGCGCCGGAGGCGCACTTGCCGAAGTACTGGCTGCTCGTGTAGCCGTAGCCGACGGTCTTGTAGGCGGTGGCGGCGGTGCCGCTCCAACCGCCGGGGTTACCGGTGTTGTAGATCAGCGTGGAGATGTCGGCCGCCGTTGCGCTGCCGCAAGCATCCGGCCAGCCCCACGGGCCGGATGTGCCAACCTCGGCAGTGAGGTTCGCGCCGCCGGGGAGGGCCGCGCAGACCTGATCGCAGGTCTTGCCGACCGAACCCGTGTACCAGGCGAAGCCGTAGCGTTCGCGCGGACCAGCGAGCACGGTTGCTCCGCCTTGCGCCGCAGGCGTCGGCGCGATGCCGTTGCCGCAGTAGCGTAAGCTGCAACCCGTCGGTGTTGGCAGCTGGTACACGTAGGAGCCGCCGCCGCAGGCGAGCACGTTGGTGGTGCTGGTCGACCAGCAGGCTGTGCCCAAGAAGCTGAAGCACACGTTCTTCGAGACGATGCCTTGAGCCGGCGTCGGATGGGTGTCGTTCAGCCAGCCGCCAGCGTGTGTGCCGCAGCGCGAGTCCGCACCGGTGGTGCTGCTGCCTGGTGAGGGCCAGCTGGCCATCGCGTTGCCGGCGGGTCCCGCGAACTTGAACCAGTGGGTGCCGTCGAAGTTGCTGTTGTTTGCGTCGCAGACGGGCGTTCCGTTCCAGCGGACGAGCGCCGAGCGATCCTGCTCGTTCAAGACGATGGCCGAGCCGTTCAAGCACGGGTCGCAGCCGTCGGCGACCTGGTTGCCGTTGGTATCCGTGTGGTCGTTGTAGCCGATGCACTTGTCGCAGCCCGTGGGCACGCCGTCGGCATCCGGGTCGTCGCCGTCGTCGAAGCCGGGGCACTTGTCGGTCGCGTCGCAGGTGCCGTCGTTGTCGGAGTCCTTGCAGGGCTCGATCATGCAGAACTTGTCGCAGCCATCGCCGCTCGTGGAGTTGTTGTCGTCGCACTGCTCGCCAACCACGCTCGTGCCTGCCTTCACGGTGTCGCTGATCACGGTTGTGCCGTCGCCGTCGTAGCCGGGCGCGCACAGGTTGGGGTTGCGGTTGTGGGCGCCGCCGCTGGCCCCGAAGTCGTGCAGCACGATCTCCTGGTAGCCCGCGGTCGTCTCGAGCGTGACGACGGCCCAGGCGACGATGCCCTTGAAGCTCCAACCGAACTGGTTGCTTCCCGAGGTGACGTACGCGAGCGCGTTCGGATCGGTGACTGTGACCGCGTGTGTGCCGGGCGAGCACGACCACGTGCCGGTATCGCCGATCTGGTTGAAGATCGTGTGACCGTTCACGGTGAACTCGACCTGTTGCTGCGTGTGCTGCGCGCTGGCCAGCCACTCGAAGTGGATGGCGGTGAGCTTCACCGAGTTGTTGTTCACGGCGCCGTCCGGACACTTCTCCACGACGCAGCTGCTGCTGCAGCCGTCGCCGTTGGTGGTGTT
>JADGRF010000045.1 GCA_017881055.1 Sandaracinaceae bacterium | reverse complement strand
TCTGCACCGTGCCGTGTGGGGTGACGAACGCGCCGCGGCGCGCGCGCGAGTCGCGATCGACCGCGCTGACTTGAAACGGAAGAAGCGTCATCCCGGCATCACGCACGGCAGGATAGCGCGAAAGCCGTGTCGTGGGGCCGAGCTCAGCATCGAGGGCCGCACGCGCCGGTCCTTGACGAGACGTTCCGCATTCGCTCTGATGCTTCGCCGTATGGCCCAGACCGTGGACGAGCTGATGGATCTCGCCGCGCGCCGCTTCAAGCGCGAGCGCAGCACGCTCGTTGCCAGCGGCGACGTATTTCAGAGCTTGGGTGTCGACAGCATGCAGGTGATGGAGCTGCTCAGCGAGCTCGAGTTGCACTTCGACGTCGAGATCCCGGACTACGAGCTGCGCGAAGTGCACACGTTCGCCGAGCTGGCGCAGTGCATCGATCGTAGGTTGTAGTCTCTCTTGTCGTACCGCGATGACCACCTCCAAAGGCGCCGACATCTTGGTTCTCGCGGCCTACGCGCCCGAGCTCGTGGGCATGCGGGCCACGCTTGGCACCGCGCTCGCCGGCGTGGTTCGCGGCTTGCGCGTCGTGTGCGCTACGGTTGGGGTGGGTCTGCCCACCGCGGGCGCCGGCGCGATGCGCCACCTGCGTGACGCCAAGCCGCGCGCGGTGATCTTGCTCGGCTCGTGCGGCGCGTATCCGAAGAAGCCCGCGTTCGCACCACTCGAAGCCGTCGTGCCCGAGCGCATTCAGTTGGTCGACACGGCGGTGGTGCTCGACAAGGCCGCGTTCCCCGCGCCGATGCAGACCGTGATGGAGCCAGACCCGGTGCTCTCCCACGGCCTCGCGACGTGCTTGCCGGGTGTGCGTCGCGGTCAGCTCGCCAGCACGCTCTCGATCACGACCGACGACACGCTTGCCGCGCGCATCGGCAAGCGCACCGGCTGCGACACGGAGAACCTGGAAGCGTTCTCGGTCGGCGTTGCCTGCGCGGGTCTGCCGCTGCCGTTCGCGGCCGTGCTCGTGGTCACGAACCTGGTCGGCAGCGAAGGCCGCGAGCAGTGGAGCAAGCACCGTCGCAAGGCAGCCGACCACAGCGCGCGCCTTTTGCTCGACTGGATCCACCGCGGGGCTCAGGGCCTGCCCGCTCGTTAGATTCCGGCTCTTGCCTGAGCGTGGTGTAGCCTGAGTTTCGGGTATCACCCAAGCTTGGTGTAGCCTGACTCCCGTGAGTCCTTCGGAAAACACAGCGGCCCCGGTGATCGACCGGCACCGGCTCATCTACCGCTGGGACCTCGACAAGACGTACCTGCGCACGGAGTTCGACACGTTCCGCGATCTCGTGTCGCGCGCGTTCGAGCGCGCCAAGGACAAGCATACGGTGCCGGGTGCGTCGGCGCTGTTGCGCGAGATCCGCTCGACCGAGCCACACGGCTTGTACATCCTCTCGGGCAGCCCGGAGCAGATGCGGCGCGTGCTCGAAGCAAAGCTTAGGCTCGATGGCATTCGCTGGGACGGCTTCACGCTCAAGCCCAGCCTGCGCAACTTGCTGCACGGACACTTTGGATTCTTGCGCGATCAGGTCGGCTTCAAGCTGGGTGCGCTGCTTGGTGCCCGCGAAGCCTTACCGGCCACGTTCGACGAGATCCTGTTCGGCGACGACGCCGAGGCCGACGCGTACGTGTATTCGCTCTATGCCGACGTGTGCTCGGGCCTGGTCGGCATCGACGTGCTGCGGCGCGTGCTCGCGCAAACAGCGACCACGCCGGAGGATCTGGAGCGCTTGCTGTTGCTGGCCGGTCGCCTCACGCGGCGCGACCACTGCCAGCGCATCTTCATTCACTTGGACCGCATCTCGTCGGTCGATCGCTTCGCGGTCTACGGGCCGCGCGTCTGCCCGTTCTACAACTACTTTCAAGCGTCGACCGTGCTGCTCGAGATGGGCGCGATCGACGCGCGCGCGGTGCTGCGCGTCGCGGCCGATCTCGTGATCGATCAAGCGTTCAGCCCCGAAGCGCTGCTCGCCAGCTTCCTCGAGCTATCGCGACGCGGACAGATCGGCGCCATCGCGCAACGCGAGCTAGTCGCCGCGCTCACCGCCGCGCAAGCCACCGAGTTCGCGACAGCCACACCCGCGCTGGTCGCCTTCGGCGCCGATCTCGCGCGCACGACACTCCCCGAGCCCACGGCCCCCGTCGCGCTGCCACCCATCGACTACCCCACGCTACTAAAGCGCGAGCGCGCCCGCGCCAAAGCCGCAAAAAAACGCGCCATCCAACGCATTTGAGCGATGCAAAACAGCGGTGCATGGGCCGCGAGACACGAGCGAGGCGGTTGTCTTCGGGTCGTGCGAGCACGACCCGCAAACCGCGTTCCGAGGAGCGCGCGGAGCGGACTTCTCGTCCGTGAGCACGCACCGCAGGAAATGCAGGCGGATCGCGAAGTGGATCGCGACCCAGGCGCCGCTGTTTTAGTTGTTTTGCAGGCAGTAGGCGGCCTGCACGCCTTTTTCGACGCACACGCCCTTCTTGCAGAACAGCGACGCGCACTCGTTCGGGTTCACACACGGAGTACCCGCGGCCTTGCGGGCTGCGCACTTGAAGTTGCCGACCTTGAGGTCCGGGTTGTTGCAGTACAAGCCGTCGGTGCAGTTGACGTCGGTGAAGCACAGGCCACCAGCTGCGCTCTTCGGATCGCAGGTCCAGCTGGTCGGCAACGACAGGCCGCCCACGGTCTGTACGCGCGGTTGGCAGGCCTGTTGGGCAAGGTTGGTGCATGACGCGAGCGCCGATGCGATCACCGAGCGGTCCTGCAGGCTGCCCGTCGGCAAGCAGCTCTTGCCCGCTGCGACCGTGCCCTTGAGGATGCCGGGCAAGCCCGTGTACGCGGCGCCCCACTCGGCCACGCCCGGATCGCACATCGAAGCCATCTGTTCGTACGTCGTGAAGGCGGTCTGCGCGAACGCAGCATCGAAGCCCGTGATCTTGTTCATCGCCATGCCGTCGAGCATCGCCATGTCCGTGCAGCCTTGCTTCATCGACGCCTTGCACTGGTCGAAGGTGCGGCCGGGTGCGTCGCAGCAGTGCGCTTCACCGGCACACTGAATGGTCGCGAGGCGATCGCAGATCGTGCCAGGTTGCACCATGTTGGCCGTATCCGGGCCCGCATCGAACGGCACGTGCGTGGGAGTGCCGCCATCGAGGCCGCCGCTGCTGCTACCGGCGCCGCCGCCGGTCGCGATGCCGCTGGAACCTGCCGCGCTGTTGCCCGCGCCGCCGCTAATGCCCGCACCCGAGCCGTTGCCTGCGGTGCAAGTCGCGCAACCGACGCTGCCGCCGCCACCCATGGGCTTCGAGCGGTTACCCGAGTCTCCGCTGGGGCATGCAACGAGCGCCACTGCGCACGCCAACACACACGCCACCGAGCTGAACCGATAGCCAACCTCGCCAAGACCGAAAAGACCCGAACGCTTCATTCACACCCGCTTTCCTCGTAACGACGTGCACGGATCGCGCGAGACCGGCTCATGATTTTCGCGCTCGATGACGCAGCCGCACTCGTGCCGACGTCCAACGAGCATCCTGTGACGAACTTTCGTACCGTGATGCGCTTGCCCACTCAAGGGCACGCAGTAGGCAAACCGAGACCGGCCTCGTCCTTGTCAGCCGGCGAGAGACGAAATGGCCTCGCTGGCCAAGTCGCCGAGCGTGGCTTCGAGCTCTTCGTCGCCGTCCTCGATCGTGACCATGCGCGTGTCGTTCTTGAGCTTCTCGAGGTGCGGCACTGCGCTCGGATCGCCGAGCGACGCCATGGCTTCCACTGCGGATGCCGCGATCTCCGCATCGGTGTGCGACAAGAACCGCTTCAATAAAGCCACCGCGCTAGGCTCGGCGACCTCCGCGATCACCCACGGCAGCTCGCGCAGCGCAACGCCTTGCTCGCCATGCTCGATGGCACGTTCCACGGCCCGCGCGACTTCCGAGTAGCGATCGTACGCCACGTCGACCAAGGCCTCGGCGGCTTGCACGCGCACGCTCGGGTGATCGTCGTCGAGGATCGCGATCAGAGCATCCGCCATTTCGGGACCTGGTACCTGCGCGCACAGGTCGGTGAGTCGGATCATGCGCAGCTCGGCCTCCGCGCGGTTCGGCTGCTGCTTGGCCGCGGCCACCGCGTCTTTCAGCAGTTTGGCTAGCTCGTGCGGTGGGCCGGCGAGCAGCTCGCTCTCGGCTTTGCGTAGGCTGCGCTCGGCATCGAAGATCGCGTCGAGATTCTTTTGCAGGGACATGGGCACTCTCCTTCGTGTCAGTTCTGACGTGGTTACTCGACGATCAGCGGGCGGAGCTCGGCCACCAGCTTCTGCACGCGCTCGATCGCATCACCGCCCCCATCAGCGGCAGTGAAGCGACGCGTCAGGCGCAGGTCGGGTGTGAGCTGATACGACTTGTCCTTGGCCACCAGCTGCGCTACGCGCACGGCGTCGAGCGGCGTGTCGGAGCGCAAGTGCAGCGTGACGCGCGACGCGGTAGCCTCGCAGCCGAACGCGCGCAGCCTGCGCAGAGCCGGCTTGCAGACCATCGCGCGCACGAAGCACAGCGCGGGCTCGGGGGGCACGCCGAAGCGGTCTTCCATTTCCGTCGCGATCTCACTCACGGTGTCTTCGTCCTCGGCCGATGCGAAGCGCTTGTAGAGCGAGAGCCGCAGGCCCACGTCCGACACGTAATCGTCGGGCAAATAGTGCTCCAGGTCCAGCGTGAGCTCGGGGTCGATGACGTGAACCACCGGCTCGCCGCGCAGCTCGTGCACGGCTTCGTCGAGCATCTGCACGAACAGCTCGAGACCCACGGCGGCCACGTTGCCGCTCTGCTCGGCGCCGAGCAGGTCGCCCGCGCCGCGCAGCTCCATGTCGAGCGAGGCAATTTGGAAGCCCGAGCCCAGCTGCGAGAAACGCTCCAGGGCTTCGATGCGTGCACGCGCCTCGTCGCTGAGCTGACTCTCGGGCGGCGAGACCAGATAGCAATACGCGCGCTCGCGCGAGCGCCCGACGCGTCCGCGCAGCTGGTACAGCTGCGACAGCCCGAAGCTGTCGGCGCGATCGATGATGATCGTGTTGGCGCGCGGAATGTCGAGGCCGTTCTCGACGATCGCCGTGCAACAGAGAATGTCGTAGCGACCGGCGACGAAGTCGGTCATCACGTGCTCGAGCGTGGTCTCGCGCAAGCGGCCATGCGCGACGGCGATACGCGCGTCGGGCACCAGCTCCGACAGCTGCGCCGCGCGCTCGTGCAAACGATCGATGCGGTTGTGTACGAAGAAGATCTGCCCGCCGCGCGACAGCTCGCGCTTCAGTGCCTCGCGCAGCACGTGGTCATCCCAGCGCGTCACGAACGTGCGCACGGCTCTGCGATCGGTCGGCGGCGTCGCGATGATCGACAGCTCGCGCAGCCCCGAGACCGCCTGCTGCAACGTGCGCGGGATCGGCGTGGCGGACAGCGTGAGCACGTCGATCTCGTTCTTGAGCTGCTTGACGCGCTCCTTGTGCGCGACGCCGAAGCGCTGCTCTTCGTCGACCACGAGTAACCCCAAGTTCCTCCAGTGCACGTCCTTCGAGAGCAGGCGGTGCGTGCCGATCACGATGTCGCACGCGCCTTCCTTGAGCGCTGCCACCGTCGCCGCTTGCTGCTTCTTGTCCACGAAGCGCGACAGCACGGCGACCCGCAGCGGGTAGTCGCGCATGCGATCTTCGAAGGTCTGGAAGTGCTGCTGCGCGAGCACTGTCGTCGGGCAGAGCACGGCGACTTGCCGACCGGCCATGGCCGCACGGAAGGCAGCACGGATCGCGACCTCCGTCTTGCCGAAGCCCACGTCGCCGCAGACCAAGCGATCCATCGGCTGACGGCCGTCCATGTCGCTCATCACGTCTTCGATCGCGCGCGCTTGATCGTCGGTTTCGTCGAACGCGAACGTGGCCTCGAACTCGGCGTACTCGCGACCGAGTGGTGGATACTCCGGACGCGCACGCGCTCTGCGTGCGGCGTACAGCGCGAGCAGATCATCCGCGAGCTTCTTGACCTCGCTCTTGACCCGCGCCTTGGTGCGCTCGAAGCTCTGCCCACCCAAGCGATCGAGCTTCGGCGTGACACCTTCGCTGCTGCCGAACTTCTCGATCTGCGACAGGCGCGTGACCGGGACGTACAGCTTGTCGCCGCCCTGGTACTCGAGCACGAGCACTTCGACGCGCTTGGGCAGCTGCCCTTGCAGCTGCTCGAAGCGCGAGACCGGCACCTCTTTGTAGTCGAGCCCGAGGTAACGCCCGATGCCCTGCTCGGCGTGCACCACGTAGTCACCCGCGCGCAGCTCGCGCAGGTCCTCGACGAACGCGCGTGCCTTGTCGCGACTCTTCTTGCGCTGCGTCTTGTGCGCGGCACGATCCCCGAAGATCTCGCGCTCGGTGATCACGCACAGCGCTTCCGACGGCAGCACGAAGCCGTCCTCGATCGGACCGACGCACAGGTGCGCGTGCTCGCTCGGCAAGTCGCGCAGCGTGTCGGGCGCGAGCGCCTCGGGCTTGCCTACCACAAGTCCGTAGCCGCGCATGAGCGAGCCGAGCCGCTCCGCTTGCGTCGTGGTCTTCACGCTCAGCACCACGCGCACGCCTTCGTCCATGAAGCGCTTGATGTGCGCAACGAGAGGTGCCAGCGGCTCTTCGCCTTTGCGTAGCGCACGTCTGGCCTTGAGCTCGGCCGCGAGCTGACCGTGATCGAACGCGGCCATGCGCAGCACCGTCTCGGGATCGACCTGCGACAAGCGACCGACCGCGCGCTCGACGGCCGTGTCTGCTTCGGTATCGCGCTCGCCGGAGCCGCCACCGACCGCCAGTGCGTGCACGACCGTGGGACCGTCGGCGCTGATGCGGCGCAGCACGTCGTCGGTCGTCGCGTACAGCGCCGTCAGCGGGAACACGGGCGCTTTTGCTTCGACCTTGGCTGCGCGATCGAAGTCCGCGCGCTGCAGCTCGTCCTCGAGAGACAGCTCCAGCGAGCGCGGATCGAGCGCCACGAAGTGCGTGCTGTCAGGCAGATAGTCGAACAGCGTGTCCAGCTGCTCGTAGAACGCGGGCAGAAACCCTTCGATGCCGAGAAACGCGCGACCCTGACCGATCTCCTCGACCAGCTGACGCCGGCGACTCGACGGCATGTTCAGCGAGTCGCACAGATCGGCGACCTTCTCTTTGGCGCGCGTGAGCTCTTCCGCGCCGACCAGCGCCTCGCGCACCGGATGGATGCGCACTTCTTCGGCATCCGACAGCGTGCGCTGATCATCGGGATCGAAACGCCGGATCGACGCGACCAAGTCGTCGTCGAGCTCGATGCGCGAGGGCTCGCGATCATGCGGTGGGAACACGTCGATCAACGCGCCGCGCACCGCGAACGTGCCCGGGTCTTCCACGAGCGGCACACGCAGGTAGCCGCCATCCGAGAGCAAGCGCAGAAACGACTCGCGTGGCAGCTCGCTCGCAACCGTGATCAGACGCGAGTGAGCGCGAATCGCGCTGCGTGGCGGCACGCGTCGCGCGAGCGCGGGCAGCGCCGCGATCAAAAAGCCGAACGGCAGACCGTGCGCGAGGTGAAACAGCACGGATAACCGGTCCATCGCAGCACGCCGATCCGGTGCGACATCCACGAAGGGCGTCGCTTCCGTCGCGGGATACACGAGCACCTGCGAGCCCGGTTTGTCGGCCTGGAAGAACCTCAGGTCGTGCGCGAGTCGCGCAGCGTCGGCCGTGTCGGCACAGAGCACGCAGAGTGGTCGTGCCAGGGACTTGCCAGCGCGCGACAGCAGGTACGCGAGCGCGCCGAGCGGCGGTGCGGCGAGGTCGGTGCGCGCGCCGCGCCCGAGCTTGCCTGCGATCTCGGCGAGCGTGCTGCCCCCGACGCCCAGGCTGCGTTCGAGCGAAAAATGCGGCGCGCTCGTCATGGCGCGGCACCTCTAACGGATCGCACGCCGCGTTGCAATCCGGTCCGCGCCCAGCGGCATTTCACTCGGTTTGAGGGTCGAGCGCGCTGGCTTTCGGGGGTACGGAGAACCGCAAGTCGTTCAGCACGGGCTTGGGCAAGCGCAAGGACGCACCGAGCGCCGGCATGGTGATCCGGCGCAGGCCGTGCTCGGTGGAATGCAGGAACACGAGCGCGGGATCGTCGAGCGAGCGATCGAAGCCAAAGCGCATGACGAACGGATTGCCGCGCACGCTACGCAGTACATGCACCGACAGGCCCGGAAGGTTCGCCGCAAAGCCGGTATCGAGTGGCGCTCGCTCGCTGCGGTACAGCGACGGTACCCCGCCGCCCCGAAGGTCTGCCGTCAGCACGGTCACGTCCAGCGTGCGCTCATCCACGCGCGTGAGGTCCACGGCCGCGGTCGCCGGACACAGCCTCCGGTACGAGCGCGCGAGCGGATGCCCATGCACCAGTCGGAGCCACGGCAGGTTCGCTGCCGTGGTGAAGTCGGCGCTCGCGATCACGTACACGCGCGCCTCCGCAGCGTCGGCGTCGCTCGGGAGATCCGCGTCCAGCGCCCAGATGCGCAGCGCCTCCGATTCTAGCCGAATGAAGCGCGCCTGTTGGTAGGTGCGCTGCGTGCTGAGACCCGCGAGCACGACGAGCAGCGCGAGGCACAAACCGAAGTGGAGCACGCGCGCACGCACGGGCAGGTGCCGCGTGGCAAGCGGCTGAGCTCGCAGGATGACGCGCGCGGCGATTGCGCTGACGCCGAGCGCACCCGCGATCACCAAGCGGTCGCCCGGCAGCGAGCCCGCCGACGGGAACAGCGCGAGAAACCCACCGAGGCCGAGGCACGCGAGCGCGCGGCGTCCGTGTCCGGTTTCCTCGGAGCATGCGAAGCGTACCAGGCCGAAGTAGCTGACGAGGGCGAGATAGCCGAGCGCGACGTGCCAGGTCGGCCAATCGGGCAGTGCGCGCCACGCAGCGCGCTCGAAGAGGTGCATCGACAACGTGAAGGCTCGTAGCGGAGCGCCGCCGTTGAAGTAGCCACTCGGCATGCCGAACACGAGATCTGCGAGCAGCACGGGCACACGCGAGAAGAGCGCGCTCGCAAACGCCAGCGGCTCGTGCGTCGGGCTCAGGTAGTAGCCCGAGCCTGCGACGTCCGCCCCGAGCGCGCTGTGCGCGACTAGGTACACGATCACCGGCAACGCGACGAACGACGACGCGCGCAGCCGGCGCACCAGTGGCTCGCCGCGCCCCACGCATTCGTAGGCGAAGACGTAGGCAAGCCCGGTCAGCGCGTACTCGCCCGCCAGCAGCGCCGTGATCGCAAACAGGCTCGCAGCCCACGCATCTACGCGCGCGCCGCGCATGCGCCCACGCACGTACACCGCGACGGATAGAAAGGCGAGGGTGGTCGCGACCAGCGTGCTGCGGTTGGCAAGCCAGCCGACCGGAAACGTGAAACCCTCTTCGACCGCGAACAAGAGCAGCGCGAGCCCTGCAGCTGACGGCGGCAGGAGCGTGTGCAGCAGCAAGCTCGCCGCGCACAGCAGCAGCGCGAACCAGACCATGGAGTGCACGTGCATCGGCCGCGCATGCCAGCCGAAGTGGGCGTGGTCCTGCGCGATCAACGCGCTGGCGAGTGGTCGCAGCATGCGCAGGCGGAGCTCGGGCACGCTCCACCACGGCACGTAGCCGAAGTCCTGTAGCCGCGCGGTTTCGCCGCGCTCACCGGACGCGAAGTCGAACAGATCGAGTGGCGCGCGTCGCGCCGGAAACTGGCCGTGCAGCATCGCGCCTTGCACGTAGTCGTCGCCGCGAAAGCCGGAGTCGACGCTCGGCCAGTGCAGCCAGAAACCGATGCCGATCGCCAGCAGCGTGACCAGCACGGGCGTGACACGGGAAGCGTTCAAAGCGGCCCGAGTATACGGGATGCATGTCGGGATGTATGCTGGCGCGGTGCGCGCGGACGTGGAGCAAATCCGGCGTGTTGCGAAGCGCTTCGCGGGCGCTGGCTCGGTCGCCTCGCTCACGCCTCACGGTGCTGGCTTGATCCACGACAGCGTCGTCGTGCGCTGCGAGGGCACGCACGGGCCACGCGCGATCCTGCTGCAGCGCCTGAACCAACGCGTCTTCCCCGACCTGCCGGCGGTGATCGAAAATATCGCGCGCGTCACCTCGCACCTGCGCGCAAAGCTCGAGGCGCGCGGCGAGCACGAGCTCGAGCGGCGCGTGCTGCAGCTCGCAGCGGCCGACGACGGCGCCTACCTGGTGCGCGACGGCGACGACGCCTACCGTGCGTATCGGCTGATCGAGCGCGCGCACAGTCTTCACGGCCAGCCGACCGAACACGCCGCGGGCGAAGCCGGTCGCGCCTTCGGCCAGTTCCAAGCGCTGCTGGCGGATCTGCCCGCGTCGCAGCTGACGGAAACCATCGTCGGGTTTCACGACACGCAGGCACGACTCGCCGCGCTGCTTGCGGTCGCACAAGCCGACAGCCACGGTCGCGCGGGCGCAGTGCACGCCGAGCTCGACTTCATCGCGGAGCGCGCCGCGCTGGCGCACACGTTCGCAGCGGCCCAAGCCAGCGGCGAGCTGCCGCAGCGGGTCGCGCACAACGACACCAAGCTCGACAATCTCCTGTTCGACGACGCGACCGGCGCGGCGCTGTGCGTGGTCGACCTCGATACGACCATGCCCGGCTCGTGGCTGCACGACTTCGGCGATCTGGCACGCTCGTTGGCCGGTGGCGAAACGGACATGGGCTTCCACATGCCGCTCCTGGCTGCGCTCGTGAGCGGCTACTTCGCCGAGGTGGGTTCGCTGCTGACGCCTGCGGAGCGCGCGCTCATGCCGGACGCGCCGCGCTTGATCGCGCTCGAGCTGGGCTCACGCTTTCTGCTCGATTATCTGAGCGGGGATCGCTACTTTGCGATCGAACACGCAGGCCAGAACCTGGAGCGTGCGCGCGCCCAGCTGCGCGTGGTCCGCGAGCTCGAGCGGCGAGAGCACGAGCTGAGACAGCTGATGGAGCGCTCATGACTACCAAGCTGACCACGGCCGTTCCGCGCTTGGGTGATCGCACGCTGTGGAGCACGCTCACGTGCTCGGCGTACCTTAACCACGCGGGCATCGCGCCGCTCTCCGATCCGGCGCGCCACGCGATCGAGCGTGTGATCGCCGAGTCCTCGCAGCGCGGCTCGCTCGCGTTCGGTCAGCGCGTGGCCGAGCGGGAGCGGCTGCGCTCGCGGCTCGCTAGCTTGTTTGGCGCGCGCGAGGCCGAGATCGCGCTCGTGCCAAACACGACGTACGGCCTGGGCCAGCTCGCCCTTTCGATCCCCTGGCGCTCGGGCGATCGCATTGTCGTCTGGCGCGGTGAGTATCCGACCAATGTCACGGTGTTTCAGCGTGCTGCCGAGCTGTTCGGTCTCTCGCTCACGTTCTTGCCGGGCTCCGACCTTGCAGCTGACGGAGGCGCCGACCTCGGCACGCTTACGCGTGAGCTGCGTCGGGGTGGGGTGCGCCTGTGCGCGGTCAGCGCGGTGCAATTTCAAACTGGCGTACGTGCCCCGCTCGCCGAGATCGCGGCGCTCTGTCACGCGCACGGTGCTCAGCTGATCGTGGACGCGGTGCAAGCCGCCGGCGCCGTGCCGCTCGACGTGCGTGCGCTCGGCATCGATTACCTCGCGGCTGGCGCGCACAAGTGGCTGCTCGGCGCCGACGGGGCCGGCGTGCTGTACGTCGCCGCCGAGCACCAGCAGGCGCTGCGTCCCGCGATCACCGGCGCCATGAGCTACACCGGCGCGACCGACATGCTGTTCGCCGGCCCGGGCCACCTGAGCTACGAGCGCGCGCTGCGCGCAGACGCGCAGGTCTTCGAAGGCGGCATGTTCGGCAGCGTGGCGTGCGCGGCGTTCGACGCTTCGGTCGCGCTGATCCTCGGGCTTGGCGTCGCCGAGATCTACCGCCACGTGAACGCATACCTGGACGCGCTCGAGCCCGCATTCATCGCGCGCGGGTTCACCTCGCTGCGCTTGCCCGACGCCGCACGCCGCTCCTGCACGCTCTCGTTTCGCCCACCGGCGACGCACACCGCGCCCGTGCTCGCCGCAGCGCTCGCTGAACGCGGCGTCACCTGCGCGTGCCCGGATGGCCTGTTGCGCCTGACGCCTCACTGGCCGAACAACGTCGCCGAGCTTCCGAGGATTCTCGACGCGCTCGACGATGCGCTCACGCTCAGGGCTTGACCACGATCACGGCCGCGCGCCGCAACTCGGCGATGAACAGGTCCTGCTGGCGCGACATGGCCTTGTCGAGCAGCTCGCGGTAAATCGTGTCTTTCGCCTCGGCGAACGGCGGAATGGCTGCGCCGCCAGCTTGGCGCTCGCGAAGTAAGAACACGTGCACGCCCGAGGGCCCGCGCACCGGCTCGCTGATCTGTCCCGGCTCTAGACCCAGCAGCACCGCCTCGAGCTCTTCGGGTAGGTCACCCTGATCGAGCCAGCCGAGATCGCCGCCCGAGGTCTTCGCCATCACGGACTCGAACGTGTCCGCGGTGAGCCCCTGGTGCAGGTCGTGCGCAGCCTTCATGGTCTTCGCCACATCGGTTGCAGAAGCTACCGGCGGCAGCGGCAAGAAGATGTGCAGTGCGTGAAAGCGCTGGTGCCGGCGCGCTGCTCGCACGCGCTCGTCGTACTCGTCTTTGACGGCTTCGTCGTTGACGTTGATGCGCGAGCGCACGCGCTGATTGGTCACCTTCAGGCGCAAGAGCTGCTTGCGCACGTCTTCGCGGTACTGCTTCTCCGTGAAACCCTGCTGTTTCACCGCAGCCCAGAACGCCTCACGCTCCAGCGAGTTCTGCGTACGCACGTTCTCGATGGCCTGGTCGACCTCGAGGCTCGACACGCTCACGCTCGACTTGCGCGCGGTCTGCTCGATCAGCTGCTCGTCCACCAGCTGATTCAAGAAGTGCTGGTAGAGCTGCTTGATCCGCTCGCGTCGCTCTTTGGCATCGGCGGCGAGCGCGACTTGTTCCAAGAACGGAGCCGAGCGACGGCGCAGCTCCGAGAGAAATACTGCGTCGTCGTTCACCACGGCCACGACGCGCTCGACCACTTCGCTGTGCGCCGCGGCCTGTTCGGCGTGCGCGGTCTGCAGGGCCGGTGCCGAGCCCAGCGCAGCGCAGGCGACGAGGCGCGCGAGACTCACGAACCGGTGGCTGTGCTTTCGTGTCATGTCACTGCTCTTTCGCCTGCGAGTCGGTCGCGTTCGCCTTCACTTGCGCTTTCACTTGTACTTGGGCCAGGAGCTCGGGGCTCTCCTGGATGTTCGCCTTGCCACGTAGATCCGCGACGAACTTGTCGACCGCAGCTTCGCGTTTCTGCCGCCACAGGCGGTTCTGAATCAAGCGATGCGCGTCGTCCAAGCTGCGCGAGAGCGGGTCGCGCTTGCCCGTGAGCTTGATGATCGCGAAGCCTTTGTCGGTCTGCACCGCGTCCGGGTACAGGTCGCCCACGGTCTTGAGCGTGAACGCCGCCTTGCGCACGGCATCCGCGCGCTCGGGCTCGTCGGTCTCGCCTGCGTCTTTGGTTGCCGAAAAAAAGCGCAGATCGCCGAAGCTGCTCTTGGTCTGCGGGTCCTGGTTGTATTGCTCGGCGAGCGAACGAAACAGCTGCATGTCGGCCGGCTTGTCCTTCAGCTGCTTCAGCAGCTTGTCGGCCGTGGCCTTGTCCTTCACCAGGATCTGGCTCGCGCGCACCTGCGCGGGCTTCTCGAACTCGGACTTGTTCGCGTCGTAGTACGCCTTGATCTCGTCGTCGCTCACGTCCGACAGCTTCACGCCCTGCTTGTCGAACAAGTCCTGCATCATCTGCTGGACCATCATCTGCTGACGCACGCGATCGACGTCTGTCGTCTTCTCGTAGCCGCGCTTCTGCGCCTCCAGCGCGAGCAGCTCGAACCGCACCATGTTGTCCAGGAACTCCCGGCGCCGCTCGGGACTGTTGTAGCGAGCGCGCAGGTACGGCGACTGGCCGCCCAAGCGGTCCGCGAACTCGCCGAGCGTGATGCTCGTGTCGCCCACCTTTACGAGTACCTGCGCCGCCTGCGCCGTGGTCAGTCCGTACTCGAGCTCTTCAGCCTTGGGCTTGTCGTCGGCGCCGCTGACCGCGGGCTTGCTCGCCGCCGGCTTGTCGCCGCACGCGACCGCCAGTGCCGCACACGCCAGCACGACGCCCATCACGATCGATGAAGAATGCCTGATCATGGTTTCAGCTCCGACCTGCGCCGAAGCCTAGCTACCATACCCGCTCGCGCGAGCCTAGCGGAGCCCTATGGCTAGCGGAGCGTATCGGAGCCTGTACCAACGGAGCGTCAGAAGCCGTGGGCGGCCAGGACCTTCGTGACCGCGCCGTCGAGCGCAGCCAGCTCGAAGGGCTTATCCAGGAACTCGTCGGCGCCGTAGAGGGGCGAGGTCAGCTCGTTCAGCCGCTCGCCGATGCCCGTGAGCATGATGACGCCCGTGCCCTTGAGCACGTCGTCCTCGCGGATCGCCTTGCAGATTTCCCAGCCGCTGCGACCGGGCATCATGACGTCGAGCACGACCAGGTCCGGCTTGTTCTCGCGGATCAGGCGTATCGCCTCGTCGCCATCGCTGGCTTCGAGCAGCTTGATGTCGCGGCGACGCAGCAGCGTGCGCACCATCGTGAGGATCTCGAGGTCGTCGTCGGCGATCAGGACGGTGGGCTTCGTTCGGCTCGGTTTGGCCATAGGAGGGCGATCCTCAGTCTTGTGTACGGGGCGTGTCAATCGGAACGATCGTGGCCGCCGCAGCAATTACGGCTCGACGACGGCGATGTCCTTTTCCTGCATCCAACCGTCCGGGCCGCCCTCGATGCGGGCGCGCAGGAACGCGCCGTCGCGCCGCAGCACCCGCGCGCGGGCGCCTTCGTGGGCACTGGCGCGTGCGCGCGCTCGAGGATCCGGCCCCTCCCGCAGCTCCGCGCCCTCGCGCAGCACGATGGCGGCGCGACCTTCGTCGAGCCCGCCGCGCTTCACCCAAAGGCCGCCGCCCGCCGCAAACACGCCGAGCAAGCTCGTGGCCGCCGCGACCGCGAACGCCGTGCGCAGCGTCTCGTCGCGCGCTACACGGCGCAGCAGCAGCAGTGCGAAGAAGAGCACGTCCAGAACCAACAGCCACACGGCCAGCGTGTTCTGTCGAAACGGCTCGACCAGCGCATCGGATAGCGGCGGCCGGGTCTCGACAGTCGCTTCGCCCTGACGTTCTGCTCGGCGCTTGCCGAGCGCCGCGCGTGCAGTCGACAGCGCGGTCGCAGCATCGCTGTCGCCCGGAGCAAGCCGCAGCGCACGCTCGAAGCTCGAGATCGCGCGCCCCAGCTCACCGAGGCGCGCGTGTGCGAGCCCCAGGTTGAAGTACACGTCGGGGTCGTCGACTCCAGCCTCCACCAAGCGCTCGTAGCTCGCCCGTGCCTTCACGAGGTCGTTCTGGAAGAACATTTCGTTGCCCGTGCGGAACAGGTCTTCCAGAGACGTCGCATGCGTGCCGCCGTCCTGCGCGAACGCGCGTCCCGCCGGCAAGAGCGCGAGGCAGGCGAGGCCGCACGCGAGTAGCGCGAGGTGCGCGAGGTCCGAAGCCCTAGGGCGCTGCGCGCTGCTCACGAGCTGCTCCCCGGTGAGTCGGTTGCCGGAGCGGGCAGCGCAGTGAACAGCGCCTCACCGCGCGCCAGGAGGCGCTTCATCTCGTTCGGGTCGTTGCCCGTTGGGCTGAAGCGTGCGGTGTCGCAGCGGTCGAGCAGCTCGAGCAGCTCGCTTACTTTGTCGTCGCTCACGCCACGCCCCAAGAGCACGCCGCGCGTTTCGTTGCGCGTCATGCCGGCAATGTTGTCGCCGAGCCTGGCTGCCACCAGCTGCACGAGCGCGCCCGCCAGCTCGCCGTGAAAGCGCGGCCCATCGTTCGACCCGAGCGCGCCCTCGGCATTTTGCAAGCGCTGCTGCGCAGCGCGCAGACGCTTGCGCTCTTCGCTGCCCGTGCGCGACTGCACGCGTCGACGCACGACCGGCACGAGCACGCTGCCCAGCCAGAGCAGCGGAGCGAGCAGGAGCGACAAGGCATACAGCGGGCTATCCGCCTGTGCGGGCGTCTTGCGCGCCAGTGCGCTGCGCGCGTGCAGTGGCGGCCAGGCTTCTTCTTTGGTCGCCGTGTCAGCTGGTGCGCTGGTCGATGTGTGATCGGTGGCCGCGACGGCAGGCGCGTCCGCGCTCACCTTCGCGTTGCCGACGGCCGTCAGCGTGATCGGTGTGCTCGTCAGGTGCTTGTACTGACCCGTGGTGGGGTCGAACGTGTCGAGCGCGAGCGCCGGGATCGTGAACGTCCCCGCGTTACGCGGCACCATCAGCCACGCCAGCGTGCGCGTGCCCTCGACGAGATCGTCGTGCGTATCCACCAGGTCGTGCGTCTCGGGCTGCAGCACGTCCACGCCCGGCACGACGGGATCCGCGAGCTTGATGCCTGCCACGTTGCCCGTGCCTTTGATCGTGGCTGTCAGCGTCACGGCATCGCCCGTGGCGGCCTGTGCGCGGTCGAGCGCTCCGCGGAGCTCGAGCTTGCCCACCACCACGTTGCTGCCATCACCGGGCTTCCCCTGGTCCGGCAGCGGCTTCACGTGCAAGAGCAGAGGCACGCCGGTGCGCTCGACATCCGGCTGCGCGCGACTCGGGTCGAGCATGTCGAAGATGCTGTCGTGCGAGATCGTGAGCGACATCGCGCCGATCGTGAGGTCCCCGCTGCGCAGCGGAAACGCAGCGAAGCGCCGCAGCACGTACACCCAGTAGGCGCGACCCTTCACGAGCACGCGACCGGGCTCGGGCGGCGGGTTGCCGCTGAGTAAATCGTGAATCCAGAAGCCGTCGGTGCTCGGCTCGGCGCGCACCGCGGGCATGCTCTGCAGGTTGTGGCGCGTGTACAGGTACAACGTCGTGGTGACTTGCTCGCCCTGGTACGGCTCCGTCTTGTCGACGACCGTGCGCAAGAATGCCTCGGGATCGAGCGCGTACACGTCGCTGCCCGCTTGCGGTGCGGGCGCCTGCGCTTGGCTCTGTGTTGCGGCTTGGTTTTGCGCGTTCGGATCTTGGCCCGGTTGCGCGGGCTGCGCGGCCTGTGCCTGCTGACCGGCTCCCGCGTGCACGGTGATGGTCAGCGGCTGGCTCGCATACGTGCGGCCGCCGAGCGTCGCGCGTGCGGGTGGAATCTGAAAACGTCCTGCTGCCGCCGGCTGCAGCACGAACGTGTAGTTGGTCGCGGAGGTCACGGTCGGAGCGGCCTGCCCGAAGCCGATCGAGAAGCTCATCGGCCGCTGCATGCCGCGCTGCACGATCTGAAAGCCCTCGAACTGCGGCACCTCGATCCGCGGCTCTTCGTTGCTCTGCACCTGCACGGAGATCTGCACGACGATGTTGTCGGTGAGCGAGGCGTCCGTGCGATCGGCGCCCATCTGCACGCGCACCGCGCCATCCGCCCGCGCCAGACTCGCGTCGGCGAGCACGGGCACGGCGAACGCCACGAGCATGTACAGGGCCTTCTTCACCAGTCCTTCTCCGGCTCTCGCCGTTCCGAGGCCGCGCGGTTGCGCGCACGCACGCGCTCGAAGTTTTGTTCGCCGTCCTTAAGCGCGTCCAGAGCTCTCTCGACGTCCTTCGGAATGGGCTTCTCGCCCGCTTCCGCTTCTTTACCCTGCTTCGCCTGCGCGTCGCTTGGTTGAGGCTCCGGTTTCTTCTCGCCCTGGCCATCAGGCTTCTCCGGCTTGGGCTTGTCGGGCTGCGGCTCGGGCTTCTTGCCGTCTTGGCCGTCCTGCTTCTGCGGCTCGTTCTTCGCTTGATCGCCTTGGGGCTTGTCTTTGGGATCTTGCTTGGAATCTTGCTTCTGGTCTTTGTCCTGATCTTTGTTGTCGCCCGGGTTGCCTTGCTGGTCCTGCCCGTCTTTCTTGTCCTGCTTGTTCTGCTGGTCTTGCTTCTTCTTGTCGTCCTCGGCCTTCTGCTTGGCCTCTTCTTCGCGGACGCGGCGTGCCGCGAGCTCCAGGTTCCACGCGACATCGGGCCGACTCGGTCGCATGCGCAGCGAACGCTTGCCGGCGTCGACCGCCTCGCGAAACAGCTTCTGCGCTTCGTCGTGTTTGTTCTGCTGCGCAAGCCCGTCGGCCTCGCGGTAGTACGCGAGCGCCAGGTTCTGATACGCATCGGCGCGCACGTCGCTGCTGGCCGACGGCGTGGTCGCCGAGAGCAGTGCCTCGCGCGCCTTGGCCAGCTCGCCCATCTTCAAGAGCGACAAGCCGCGATCCAGCTGTACGCCCGGGTTGTCGGGCAGCGAGCGTGCCGCGTGATCGTATTCGGCGAGCGCGCCCTTGGCATCGCCCTTCTTGAGCAGCTCGTTGCCATCCTGCACGTTGCCATTCTCGGTGCGCAGCCACGGCGGCAGCTCGGCCGCCGCCGTCAGCGGCAGAAGCACGAGTGCCAGCGTGAGCACCGCGCAGAGCCGAAGGCTGCTGCGCGGGTATGTCACTACCTTCATGGCGCTAGCTCCTTCTCGCGCCGGCGCGCGAACCACGCCTCGGGCAGCAACGCCTCCAGCACGATCAGCAGGAACGCCAGGAGCAGCACCGGGGCATAGCGCTCCTCGTGCACTGTGATCTTGCGCGCCGAGAGCTCGCTCTGCTTCATGCGCCGCATCTCGGCGCGGATCTGATCCATGCCCACGCTGCCGCGGCCCGCAGCGAAGTACTTGCCACCCGTTGCAGCTGCGATCTTCTTCAGCTGCGCTTCGTTGTCGGCGCTGAGCGACGTCAGCACGGGCTGGCCGTCTTTGTCGCGCATGTAGCCGGTCCACGTGCCATCGTCGGCTTGCGTGGGAATGGGCTCGCCGGCGCGCGTGCCGATGCCGACCACGTACACGCGCGCGCCGATCTTCGCCAGCTCCTCGGCAGCTGCCACGGGATCGCCCTCGTGGTCCTCGCCGTCGGTCATCAGAATCACCACGCGCGCACGCTTCTGCGCGGAGTCCGCGTGCTCGGCGTCGGTCGGCTCGCGCGTGGAGCGCTCCAGGAGGCGCTTGGTCGCCGTCAGCGCGCGTCCGATTGCGGTTCCGCCCACCGGCATGTCGTATGGACCGAGGTCGCGAAAGAACAGCGCAGCCGCCGAGTAATCGACGGTCATCGGAAACTCCATGGTCTCGCCGGCGAACGCCACCAGGCCCACGCGATCCCCGCTCAGCTCGTCGAGGAACGCAGTGACCTCCGCCTTGGCACGATCGATCCGGCTCGGGCGCACGTCGCGCGCCAGCATGCTCTTCGAAAAATCGAGCGCGACGACGACGTCCACGCCGCGCTTACGCAGCATGCGCGTGCGTGAGCCGTACTGCGGCCGTGCGAACGCGATCAGCAGGCACGCCATCCCGAGCAGCAGGATCACAGCACGCGCCGCACGTAGACCCGCCGACCGGCCCAAGACGAGCCGCGCGCGCTGCGTCTCGCTGCCAAACCGCAGCGCCGCATTGCGTCGCAGCCGAAAGCCGAGCAGGAGCGCAGCGGCGAGCACCGGTACGAGCAAGAGCAGCCAGAGCAGGGAGGGTGCATGCCAGGTCATGTCGACCTCCGAGCAAGGAGACTCCAGTTCATGGCCACCTCCGCTGCAACAGGCTCGCGAGCAGGATCTCGAGCACGAGCAAGATCAGCGCAGGCCCGAGGAACGCAGGGAACAGCTCGCCGTACACGCGGCCGGCGTCTTCGATGTCCGACTTGCGCAGCTTGTCCAAGATCGCATGGAACGAGCGCTCGAGCCCCTCGCGGTCCGACACCTGGAACGCCTCGCCGCCGGTCGTCTTCGCGACTTCCTTGAGCAGCGCCGGGTTCACGGGAAAGTCGCCGCGGTCGAAGATCGGTCGACCGAACAGATCGAGGCCCGACTGACGCGGCGCTTGGTCCGAGCGGCCCATCAGGATCGTGTACACCTTCACGCCCAGGGCCTTGGCGAACTCGGCCGCTTGCTGCGGCGAGACGTTGCCGCTGTTCGAGTCGCCGTCGGTCAACAGGATCACGACCTTGCTCTTCGCGTCCGACTTGCGCAGCCGGTTGAGCGCGGTGCCGATGCCGTTGCCGATCGCCGTGCCGCGCCCCTCGATCACGCCGAGCTGCAGCTCCGAGATCATGCCGCGCAGCGCTTCGTGATCGGTGGTGAGCGGCAAGAGCGTGTGCGCGTCGCGCCCGAAGATGACCGCGCCGATGCGATCGTTCGGACGCTTCTGGATGAAGTCGTCGACCACGTTCTGCGTGGCTTCGAAGCGGTTCGGGCGAATGTCAGCCGCCTGCATCGACAGCGAGAGGTCGAGCGTGAGGATGATGTCGATGCCCTGCACCTCGGTCACGTCGCGTGCGTGGATGCTCTGCGGGCCCATCAGCGCGAGTGCCAGCAGCAACACCGCGACGACGCGTGCAGCCGTCAGCAGCGGATCGAGCAGCGCGCGAAAGCCCTGCGGCACCGCACCGAGCTCGCTCGCCTGCGAGAACAAAAGGCGTGGCGAGCGACGCATGCGCAGCGGGCCCCGTGCGAGAAACACCAGGACAGCAGCGGCGCAGAGCACGCCGGCAAGCGGTCGTTGAAAGCGGAAGCTGTGCGCCGCGAGCGGCACCTCGTAGACCTGCTCGATCACCGTCGACACCACGAGCGCTGCCAGCGCCGCGAGCAGCGCTACGAAGCCAAGCGTACGTCCCGTCAGTCGGGTCATGACGCCGCCTCGTCGTTGCGCGTGGGCCCCGGCTGGCCCGAAGCGTTCACATTCACCGGCTGCGGCAGGCTGTGCTGCACGAGATCCTGCGCCTTCGAAAACAACAGGTCGACCTCGTCTTGATCAGGCTCCACCTTGGCGAACTTCACCAAGTCGCAGCGACCGAGAAACTGACCGACCTCCTGCGTGAGCCCCAGGTTCGCCTCGCGCGCACGCAGCAGCAGGATCATCTCGTCGCTGGTGGTCTCGAGGCCATCGAAGCCGAAGCGACCGCCGAGGTACTCGCGCAGCACGTCGCTGAGTTGATCGACGAACAGCGCCCCTTGGCCGTCGTCCACCATCTGTTGCTTGCGCCTGCGCAGCTCGCCCAGCTTCTCGATTGCCACGTCCCACGCCGGCCGCGGCGGTGGCGGTGGCAAGGCGCGCTTGCGCCGCTTCTGCAGATAGCGCGACACCAGAAGCGTGAGCCCTGCGATCAGCGCCACCGCAAGCAAGCCCCCGACGATGTACAGCGGGACGTAGTTGTCCTGCATCACGATCACGGGCTTGGTCTCGAGCTTCGGCTGCGCGTTCGGCTCGTTCGCGAGCAGCGAGCGCACCGCATAGGGCACAGGCGCCGTCTTCACGCTGCCGACGAGGCCGTCCTTGGTCACCACGCGCAGCTCGACGGCCGGAATCGGCGCGTCACCAGGCTCGAACGCCAAGAGATCCAGCTCGAACACGAACGTTTGCTTGCCCGCGCTCGCGGCCTCGGCATGGACGCGCTTCTTCTGCACTTCGAACGGCGCGAACGACTGCTCGGTCACGGTCACGTCGTCGCCCGCCGTGGCGCTCGCGGCAATCTTCACGTGTACGACGTCGCCCGTGTGCACGCGATCGTTGGGGACGACCGTCATCTGGAGCTGAGGCAGGTGCTCGGCCGGTAGCGGCGCATCGCCCTTCGCCGCGTTGTCAGCTGCGCCCGATCCGGCAGCCCCGGCAGCTGGCGGCGGCGCATCGGCGTGCGCGGGGCGCGCCACCAGAATGCAAAGCGCTACCAGCGCCAGCGCACGCGCCACGAAGCTGCCGAACCTGGCGAACCCGGGCGTCATCCGTACCGCACCCGCTTCTGCCGCAGCCGGAACAGCTCCGCGATCGGCCGCACGTACGGCTGATCGGTCTGGATCATCAGGTGATCGAGGTCCAGTCGCCGAAACAGCTGCTCGCGCTCCGCGCGCTTGCGCGCAAAGCGCGCCGCATAGGCGTCCCGCGCGCGCTTGCTGGTCGTGTCGACTTCGACCAGCTCGCCGGTCTCGAGATCTTCCACCAGCAAAAGGCCGAGATCAGGCAACGCCTGTTCGCGCGGGTCCGAGATCTGAATCGGAATCAAGTCGTGCTTGGCGGAGGCCACGCGCAGCGAGCGCTCGTAGCCGTGCGCGATGAAGTCCGAGATCAAGAACGTGACGCACTTGCGCTTCTGCACGTGGCCGAGCAAGTCGAGCGCCACGCGCACGTCCGTGCCTTTGCCTGCTGGCTCCGCGTTCAAGATCTCCGTGACCACGCGCATGACGTGCCCTTTGCCCTTCTTCGGCGGCACGAACTTCTCGACGCGATCGCTGAACACGATCAAGCCGACCCGGTCGTTGTTCTTGATCGCGCTGAACGCGAGCAGCGCCGCGACCTCGGCAACCGTGTCGCGCTTCGGCGCAGCTACCGAGCCGAACAGCTCGCTCGCGGACAGATCCACGAGCAGCATGACCGTCATCTCGCGCTCTTCGGTGAACACCTTCACGTAGGTGTCGTTCATGCGCGCGCTGACGTTCCAGTCGATGAAGCGCACGTCGTCGCCCGGCTGGTACTGACGCACCTCGGAGAACGCCATGCCCCGCCCCTTGAAGACGGAGTGATAGCTACCCGCCAGCTGATCGTTGGCCAAACGAGCAGTGTGGATCTCGATCTTCCGGAGTTTCTTAACGAGCTCGCGCGGAATCATGGTGTGTCCTGATCGCGACGCGCCTTGGGGTCCATCCGCGGCTTACGTCCTCGCTCAGCTCGATCACGTACGAGAGTACGCTCCCTCGCATCGCTGCGGGCGCGCTCGCGGCTGAACCCCAATTCGCGCCGCTCGCGTTGCACCTTCAAGGGACCTCTACCGCCTCGAAAATCCTACGGATAATTTGGTCGCTGGTGATTTCTTCGGCTTCGGCTTCGTAGGTGCGGATGATGCGGTGACGTAGGACGTCGGGGCCGATGGCTTTGATGTCCTCGGGGGTGACGAAGCCGCGGTGGCGCATGAAGGCGTGCGCGCGCGCGGCGATGTTCAGCGCGATCGAGGCACGCGGCGAAGCGCCGTGCGCGACCATGTCGGCCAGGTCTTTCTGGCCGCAGCGCTTGGGATCGCGCGTCGCGAGCACGACGTCGATGATGTAGTCCTTGATCTTCTCGTCCACGTACACCTGGCCGATGATCTTGCGCGCCTGCATGATCTCGGACGGCGTGACCACGCGCTTGGCCTCGAGCTTCAGCGCAGCGTTGGCTTCGTCGCTCTGATCGCGCAGCGCGTGCGTGGCCATGCGCTCCATGATCTTGCGCTCTTCGTCGCGCGACGGATAGCCTACCTGCACGTGCAGCATGAAGCGATCGATCTGCGCTTCCGGCAGCGGATACGTGCCTTCCTGCTCGAGTGGGTTCTGCGTGGCCATCACCATGAACGGCTTGTCGAGCGGGAAGGTCTCGTCGCCGATCGTGACCTGGCGCTCCTGCATCGCTTCGAGCAGCGCGCTCTGCACCTTGGCCGGCGCGCGGTTGATCTCGTCCGCCAAGATCAGGTTCGCGAAGATCGGACCCTTCTTGGCGGTGAACTTCCCGCTCTGCTGGTTGTAGATGACGGTGCCCACCAAGTCCGCTGGCAAGAGATCCGGCGTGAACTGGATGCGCTGGAATTTCGCCGACACGGTGTCGCAGAGCGTGTGCACGGTCAGGGTCTTGGCGAGACCTGGCACGCCTTCGAGCAGCACGTGGCCGCCGGTCAGGAGTCCGATCAGCAGGCGCTCGACCATGGCCCCCTGGCCCACGATCACCTTGCCGACCTCGGACACGATCGAATCGATGAACGCGCTCTCGCGCTCCACCAGCTCGTTGATGGCTCTTACGTCGCTGTACATGATCTGATCCCGATACTCGATGTGCGCTGCGATTCAGCAGAGCCCGACCCAGGCCAGGCCCGCGACACGGCTCTATAAATACCGGCGGGCGTTACCACGCGGCCGGCCGCCTTCGCAACACGCGCTGAGCGGCCTTTATTTCGGTGGTAGGCTCCCCGGCACCATGGACAGCCCCCGTTCCCACGAGCTTTTCAGTCGCGCCAAACAGCTCTTGCCTGGCGGGGTCAACTCCCCGGTCCGCGCGTTCCGCGCCGTCGAGGGTGAGCCGGTGTTCATCGCTAGCGCGAGCGGCCCGCGCCTCACGGACGTCGACGGTCACAGCTACGTCGATTACGTTGGCTCGTGGGGCCCGATGGTGCTCGGTCACGCGCATCCGATCGTAGTCGAGCGCGTGCAGGCCGCCATGGCGAAGGGCGCCAGCTACGGCGCACCGTGTCCCGGCGAGGTCGAGCTCGCTGCCGCCATCAGCGGCGCCGTGCCCTCGATGCAGATGCTGCGCATGACCAGCAGCGGCACCGAAGCCGTGATGGGAGCGCTGCGTGTCGCGCGCGGCTTCACCGGTCGCGAGCTGGTGGTAAAATTCGAAGGCGCGTACCACGGAGGCGCTGACTACTTGCTCGTGAAGGCCGGCAGCGGCGCCGCGACCTTCGGCGAGCCCGACAGCGCCGGTGTGCCGGCCGGGATCGCCGCAACCACGATCGTCCTGCCCTGGAACGACGAAGCCAAGGCGCGCGCGCTGTTCGCCGAGCGCGGTCGCGACCTCGCCGCCGTGATCCTCGAGCCGGTCGTCGGCAACATGGGCTGCGTTCCGCCCGAGCCCGGCTTTCTCCGCCTGTTGCGCGATCTCACGCGCGAGAGCGAAGCGCTGCTCGTGTTCGACGAAGTCATGACCGGCTTTCGCCTCGCGTACGGCGGCGCGCAAGAGCTCTACGGTGTGACGCCCGATCTCACCACGCTCGGCAAGATCGTCGGCGGCGGCTTACCCGTGGGCGCCTACGGCGGTCGTCGCGAGATCATGGAGCGCATCTCGCCGCTTGGCCCCGTCTATCAAGCCGGCACGCTCAGCGGCAATCCGCTCGCTTGCGCCGCCGGTCTCGCCACGCTCGAGCTCTTGCGTGCACCCGGCACGTACGAGCGGCTCGAAGCGCTGGGCAAGAAGCTCGAGGCCATGTTCGTCAGCGCAGCCAAGCGCGCGCGCATCGAGCTCAGCGTGCAGCGCGTCGGCTCGATGCTCACGCCGTTCTTCACCTCGGGCCCCGTGCGCTCGTGGGACGACGCTGCGCGCTGCGACAAAGCACGTTTCGGCCGCTTTCACCACGCGCTGCTCGATGCGGGCATGTATTGGCCGCCATCGCAGTTCGAAGCGGGCTTCATTTCGCTCGCGCACGACGACGCCGCGCTCGCCGACACCGAGCGCGCGATCGACCGCGCGTTCTCGAGCTTGTGAAGGCTCGCGCGCTCGCGCTGTGCTTGCTCCTCCGCGCGAGCGTCAGCTGTACTTCCCACACCGCCGTGCGCGACCTCGACGGTGCCACGATCGATCCGCTTTCGAGCGAAGCCCCAACCGTGCTGGTGTTCGTGGCGAGCGAATGTCCAATCTCGAATCAGTACGCGCCGCTGCTGCATGCCATGGCGAAAGACTTCGGGGTACGCGGCGTGCGCTTCTGGTTGGTTTATCCGAGCCGGCTCGACTCAGCGACGAAGATCCGCGCGCATCAGGCCGCGTTCGACTTCGGCATGCGCGCGCTGCTCGATCCCGAGCAGCGCTTGGTGCGCTTCACCGGTGCGACGGTCACGCCGTCGGTCGCAGTGCTGCGCGCCGATCACAGCCTCGCGTACCTGGGTCGCATCGACGATCGCTACGAGTCTTTCGGCGTGGCTCGACCTGCTCCGACGCGCGCGGACTTGGACTTGGCGCTGCGCGCGGTGCTGGTCGGCAAGACCAGTGCGCCCGCACGTACGGCTGCCGTCGGCTACGCGAACGCGGACTGACCATCGCCGCTGGTGGCTGCAGCGTGCCCGCCGATCACGGCGACTTCGCTAGCTGCGAGAGGCCCTCGCGCGCGGGCGGCCAGTCCGGGAGCACGCGCAGCGCCTCCAGATACTGCACGCGCGCCTGGCTCGCCTTGCCCTGCGTGCGCAGCACATCCGCCAGCATCACGTGCGCGCGCGCGTCGTTCGGCTGCTCGGCGATCGCGCGCTCGTAGAGCTGCAGCGCTTCGTCCACGTGGTTGGTCTGCGCTAGGGCGTGCGCCAGCGCCAGGCGCGCCGGGCCATCGTCTGGGCGCAATTGCAACACTGCGCGCAGGTGCGGCACGGCCGCGGCGAACTCGTCGTTGCCGAGCAGCAGCGTCGCCAAGTTGAAGTGCGCCGGCGAGAGCTTCGGTTCCAGCGTCAGCGCGACTTCGTACTCGTGCTTGGCCTGCGCCTGGTCGCCCTGGTGCATGAGCGTGTTCGCCAAATTGTAGGCATGCTCGTGTTCGCTCCCGACAAGCGCGCGCGATGGTAGCACGCGCTGCAAGACGGGCTCGCCTTCTCGGCTCAGCGTGCGCTCTGCTTGCGACGAGGCATGCGCCGCTTCTCAGACACCGCTGC
>JADGRF010000288.1 GCA_017881055.1 Sandaracinaceae bacterium | reverse complement strand
TCTACGGCCCCATCCCCGCCCCCAAAAACTAACGCTCCGCGAGCGGGCGCTCGTTCTCGTCTCTTCTCCCACCCACCTAGCCGCCGTCGCAACGCCCCCAGCGTCGCCAAAACAGCGATGCATGAGGCCCGAGACGCGAGCGGGCGGGCTCCGAATCCGAGGACCGCGCGCAGCGTACGTTGGGGTACGTGAGCACGGACCGCAGGACCTCGGTTGGGGTTTGGGGCCCCAACCCAAACCATGCCGGCCCGCCCGCGAAGTGTATCGGGCCTCAGGCGCGCTGTTTTTCAGCCGCCGGCGAGGGCGGCATCGATCTGCTTCTTGATCGCGTCCAAGTCGGTCGGGTTCGCCACGCGCACGCCGTTCAGGAACATCGTGGGCGTGCCATCGACGGCCACTTCTTCGCCCAGCTTCTGCTCGGCATCGACGGCCGGCGCGAACGTCTTGTCGTCGAGCGCCTTCTTGAACGCGGCCACGTTCAGGCCCAGGTCCTTGGCGGTGACTTCGAGGCTCGCGCGGTCCAGCTTCTGCTGGTCGGCGAACATCTTGTCGTGGAATTCCCAGAACTTGCCCTGGGCCTTCGCGGCCAGCGACGCCTCGGCAGCCGTGTGCGCGTTCTGGTGGAACGACAGCGGGAACTGGCGGAACACGAAGTGCACCTTCGTGCCGTACTCCTTGCGCAGCTGCTCCACCGCGTTCGCGGCGCGCGAGCAGAACGGACACTGGAAGTCCGAGAACTCGACGATCGTGACCTTCGAGTCGGCCGGGCCGAACGACGGCGCATCGCCCGTGGCGATCTTTGCGATCTTGTCAGCTGGCAAGGGCTTATTGCGGTCTTCCTGGCGCTTCAGATCCGCGAGCACCTCGGTGTAGTGCTGCATCATCATCTCGCAGCGCTCGGGCGGGAAGCTCTTGGTGTGCGTGGCGACCATGTTGCAGGTCTCGGTCTTCGGACCGATGTCTTTGCAGAGCTTGGTCACGAGGTCGTCGCACTTCTTGCGCTTGTCGCCGAGCTTCTTGATCGCGAAGTCGACGTTCGCGAGCGCAGCGCCGCACGCTTCCGGCGGCATGAGGTCGACCGTGGTCTTCACGGACGTGCAGGTCGGCGAGTCGTCGCCGGTCTCTTTGCAGATGCGTTTGCTGTAGTCCGCGCACGCTGTCGGCGAGGCTTTGGCCGGCGCGGGCGCGGCTTGGTTGCAACCTGCAACGATCAGAGCGACGGCAACGGTGAGACTGGATGCGATGTGTTTCACGGCGTGGTCCTTTAGAGGTTCCGCAAGTTCCTGAGCGAGCCCAATAAGCTCGGCAGGCTGTGTAGCGGCGCCGCCACGTCCAGTCAACGTTGCGACAACCCGGGGCCCCCAAACCCATGACCCGCGAGAGCCGCTGGCTGCTCGCGGGGTATGTCACTCAGTCAGAACGTGTCTTCGGGCACGCCGTGCAGCCGCTGAAAATAGCGGATCGTGCTGTGCAGCGAGTTTTCCAGCGCCTCTTGCACGATGTTGGACGTGGCATCCGCCGAGACGCGCAACGCTTCGTAGTAACGCTGGCGGTCGGTCGAGTGCAGGATGGCCGGCGGATAGCCCTCCCGCAGCAGCATCAGGTTCATCATCAGGCGAGCGACTTTGCCGCTGTGCTTCGGGTACGGATACACCTGCAAAAACAGGTAATGCGCGCGCGACGCGATGCGCGTGATGTGCATCGTGCGTAGCGTGTCGTCGTCCTCGAGCCACTGCGCGAGCTGCTTGAGCTTCGCCGGGATCTTGTCCGGCGTGGCGATCTCGTGGAAGTACAGCCGGTGCAGCGGCATGTCCTTGCGGTACTTGGCCTCGGGCTCGTCGGGCGCCAACGTGACGTAGATCTGCTTGATCAACTCGAGGTCGACCTTCACCTTGCGGTCGGGGGCGAGCTGGCGGATCAAGTCGATCCCGGCCTTGAACTGGCGGATCTCGTCGTACGCGGGAATCAGCGCGCTGTCGGTGACCGGCGCGCCGCTCAGGGCCGAAACCAGCTCACTTGGCTCATAGACGATACCCTCGATCGCACTGTCGTGGTGGATCCAGGACATGTCGAGGCGGGCGCGATACTGGGCCAGCGCCTGCGCCGGCGTCCTCGCCTCGAGTCCGCGTAATCGCTCGACTTTTTCTTCTACGCTGCCAGCCCGCGATGCGCGCACGTTGGCACTCCTTCGAGTGGGGCGATTACGCTCTGTCGACACTAGCAAAATGCACTTCGGCCGTCAAACCTTGGGGGTGTAACTGGCCGAAATATCTTGGGTTTTCTAGACGCACACCAGAACTAGGCCAGAGCTAGGACAGCGGCAGGCGAATGCGGAACGCTGCGCCACCGAGCTCGCCTTCGCTGCAGGTGATCTCGCCGTGATGCTCGAGGACGACCTTTTTCACGATCGGTAGGCCTAGGCCGGTGCCCTCACTCTTGGTGGTGAAGTAGGGATCGAACACGCGCTGCCGGTCGCGCTCGGGCACGCCGGGACCGCTGTCCTGGACCTCCAGCACGGCGTCGCGCCCTTCGCGTGCGGTCCGCACCAGCACGCGCGGTGCAACGCCGGCCGGGCGATCGGTCAGCGCCTGCAGCGCGTTGCGCACGAGGTTGTCGAGCGCGAGCTTGAGCATCATCGCGTCGATCTGCACCGGCAGCGCGACGAGCGCTGCGTCCGTGCTGACCTCCACTCCCGGAAGCCCGGCTTTTTGATCCTCGAGCAACGCATCGAACGAGCGCACCGCGTCGCGCAGAAAGTCGTTCAGGTCGGCGGGCGCGAGCGTGGCTTCGGGTAGCTTCGCGAACGTGCTGAACTCGGACGTCAGCCGGCGCAGCGTGGCGACTTCTTCCTCGATGATGGCGCGCGCGTCCTCGAGGCGTTGCTTGAACTTGGCGTCGTCGCCCGGGTAGCTGCGGCTGATCTCTTGAATCGCGAGCTGAATCGGGGTCAGCGGGTTCTTGATCTCGTGGGCTAGCCGGCGAGCGAACTCCTGCCACGCGCCGATCCGCTGCAAGTACTCGATGCGGCTGCGCGCTTGCTTCATGTCGCGCACCATGTCGTTCCAGGAGCGCGTGAGCTCGCCGATCTCGTCATTGACGTCGGTCGGCACGTGCACGTCGAGATCACCGGCACCGAGCCGGCGGGTCGCAGCGGCGAGCAACGCGACACGGCGCGTGACGCGGCGTGAGATCACGGTACCCACGGCGAGCGCGATCACGATCACGCTGAGCAGAAAGCCCATGTACACGACGAGGTAGAACGCCGCGACCTGGCCTTTGCCACGTTCCAGCTGACGATACACCTCGACCAGCTCACCGGCGCGCTGGTAGTCGAAGAACGGCTGCGCGGGCGCCGCCACGGTGATGCACGCGCTGCCCAGACCCGCCGCGCCGAACGGGCGCGTGATCTCGAGCGGCCGCAGCAAAGGGCCGGCGCGCGTGGGATCATGCGCCTCGGCGAGCGTGCCACCGGCTTCATCCTGTACGACGATGCTCGCGACGTCGCTGTACTGCGTGAGCAACGCCGGCAGTCGGGCCTGGGCGGCGCGCAGGTCGTGACGCACGAGGGCGTCGTGCAGCGCGTAGTCGGCGGCGATCGCGGAGGCGACTTCGTTGGCGTTCTTGCGCAGCGCGACGAAGTGATCGCGGTACACGCCGAGGCCCCGCTCGAGCTGCGCGCGCACGTGCGGATTCACGCCGACCTGATACGCCTCACGCAGCGCCGCACGCCCGAGCACCAGCGCACCGACCAGCGGCATGACCGCAGCCACCACGATCGCGGCGAGAATCTTGCGCTCGAAGCGGCTGAGCTTCATGGCGGCACGGGGAGTGGTGCGGTCCGAAACGCCAGCGTCTTCTCGGCCGCGCCCAAGTTGCGCGTCACGAAGATGCTCACGAACGAGCCGAAGAACGCGTTGCCTTCGAGCTGATTGCCGCCCGGGCGCGCGAGCCAACGCCGAATGCGTTGCACGGTGTCCTGCGAGAGCGGGTTGAGCTCGAGCAGCGCTGCGAAGTAGATCGCGTGACCGCGCTCCTTCGCGAACAGCGCGGCATCGCCCAAGCGTACGTCCTGGCCTTGCAGGCACTGCTGCACGACGCCGTCGAGGCTCTTCGCGCTGAGCGTCTTGTCAGACTGCTCGGTCTGGCGCTCGATCCGGTACACGCCCTCCCAGAGGTCGTAGACCACGCGGCACGACAGCGCGGTCACGGCCAGCGGCTCGTGGCCGTGATCCGGATAGGCGTACAAACGTATTACGACCGTCTGCGGCAGGCCGCTCTGCAGCTTCTTCTGCACCTTCGCGTCGGCAAAGTCTTTCGCAGAGAAACCAAGCGACGGAACGCCCGCGGCCCAGCTCACCTGCATGGCGCGCGTCGGCACGTCGCTCGCTACCTGCGCGCTGGCCCGCCCGGTGAGCAGCGACACGAGCGCAGTCAGCGCCAGCCACGAGCCGAGCTGCTTCACGGGTTGCCCTCGCCGAGCGCGGGCAGAAAGCCGATCAGCGTGGAGAAGCCCACCTTGAACAGGCCGATCTCGGTGTCGGCCTGAAAGCCAAGGTCGAAGGTGAGATCCACCGGGACGCGCGCGAGACCTCTGTAGCCGGGTATGCCGAAGCGCAAGTCTTCGCGACGCGCCAGCATGAAGAGGCCGCCGCCGAAGTACGCGTCCACGCCGCGCACCGCGCCACCGCCGCGGTGCAACGGCAGCTGGTATTCGAAGTCCACGCGGGCGGCGAGGTCTTCCATGTCCATCTCGGCGATGCTGGTGTGCAGCACGTTCGGTGGATGCCGGTGGTCCAGGTTGAGCTCGAGCACGCGCGCCGGCAGGAGATCGCTGAGGTCGGCGGCGTAGAAATTGTAAAAGAACGGCGCGTCGCCGAAGACCGTGCCTGCGAACGCGCCGAGGCTGATCACGTGGCCCCAGGACAGCGGGAACCAGTGCCGGAACGAGGCCTCGAAGCGGGCGAAGTCGTAGCTGCTGCCGAGCAGGCCCGTGGCCAGGCGCGCCTGGAACGTAGCCAAATTTCCCTCGCGGGTCAGCGCGGGATGATCACGGTGATCGTAGACGAAGCCGAGGCGTAAGCTGGACACCAAGCTCGTGCCGTCGTTGATGCGAAAGTCGATCGGGACGATCTCGCTGCCGCGCTGCGAGCTCGCCACGCGGGGCTTACTCAGCACGTCGACATATTCGCCGAGGTAATCGAGCGTGTAGCGAAGCTGGCCGGAGATGTCGTGGCCGGTGCCGAAGCCGAAGCCCGTGCGGTGATAGATCACGACGGCACGCTTGCCGTCTGCTTCAGGGTTGCACGGGTTGTCCGGGTCCTGCGTGTCGGCGTCACTGCGGCACGACACGGCGACCTTCGGGTTGCGACCAAAGAACTCGCGCGCGTAGTTGTGGAACACGCGCCCGCTCAAGCTGAAGCCCGAGCCGGCGAGCATCGGATCGAGGTAGCCGAGCTGCAGGCCGTACTGGTACTGCGACACGACGGCGGCGCCCGCGACCGCAATGCCTGAGCCGAGAAAGTTACTCTCCGTGACGCCCAGGCCCGCGTACGGACGAATCTCGTCCTTCTTCGTGTCGCTCTGATTGACGACGCGCGAGAGGCCCGCAACCAAGCGATCGATCACGAGCGTGTTGCGCTCCTTGACCTCGATCACCAGCACGACCCAGCCCTTCTTCGCGCCGCGCGTCAGCGAGAGCTTCACGTCGTCGAACCAACCGGTGCCAAGCAGGCGCCAGCGAATGCTCTCGATCGACGGGTCATCGACGTTGAACATCTGGCCGCGATCGAGCGGGACGAAGTGCTCGATCACGTCGCGGCGCGTACGGTTGCCTCGGATCTCGACGCGTTCGAGCACGTAGCGGATCGGCGCGTTGGCAGAGACGTTGGCGGAGACATTGGCGGAGACCTGGGGCGTGGTGTCGATCTCGGCCTCGGCGCTCGGCGCAGGCAGCGTGCCGCTGACGGCGGCAGGCGGCGGCGGGCTTGCCGGCGCTGGCTGGCTTCCTCTGGGGCCCGGAGCGGCGGGTGTGGGGGCACCGGCGTCGGGTGCTACGTCGCCCGCGTCGGGCGGCTCCGCATACGCGAGCCCAACGTGGCCGACGAGGCACAGAGCGAGTGCCGACCCCCACGCAAGCTTCGAGAATTCCACGGGGGCGAGACTATCGCACCCCTGCGCAGCTGGCCAAGCGCGTCGAAAATCAGCGAGCTCGGGGCAAACCACCCGAAGGCGACGCCACAAGGCGTCGCTAAACTCAATAGAAGCGACACGCCACGCACCCCGACTATTCGGCTCACGGGAAGATCCGGCGCTGATCGTAGACCTGCTTCAAGCGCAAGAGAGCCAGCGCATGCGCAGCGTCGCGCATGCGGCATTTGTTCTCGCGCGAAAAGTCCACGACGCGCTGGTAGGTGCGCTTCATCGCCTTCTCGAGGCGCGTCTCGACTTCTTCGAGATCCCACGTCTCGTGCCGGCCGTTCTGCACCCACTCGTAGTAGCTCACGGTGACGCCGCCGGCGTTCGCGAGCACATCCGGCAAGATGTCGATGCCGCGCGCCTCGAGCTCGTCTTCGCCGTCGGGCATGGTCGGGTTGTTCGCGCCTTCGGCGACTAGCTTCACCTGGAGCAGCTTGGCCTCGCGCGCGCCGATCTGGTTCTGCAGCGCGGCCGGAATGAAGAAGTCGGCCTTGTACGAGAAGAACTCGTCGCGCGTGACGACCTGACTCTTCGAATAGCCTTCGATCGAGCCGTGCTTCTTCACGTGGTCCGCGAGCCGATGCGTGTTGAAGCCTTCGGGGTTGAGCACGTGGCCGGTGTGATCCGCGACCCCGACGATCGATACGCCCAAGCGCGCGAGGATCATCGCGGTGTGCGAGCCGACGTTGCCGTAGCCCTGCACGAGCGCGGTCTTGCCTTCGAGCGACATGCCCTTGTCGCGTGCCCACTCGGTCAAGCAATGCACGAGGCCCTGCGCCGTGGCTTTCTCGCGCCCTTGCGAGCCGCCGCACTCCAGCGTCTTGCCGGTGACGACGCGCGCCTGCGCGCTCGAGCGACCCGCATGGCCGGCCGTGTTCATGTACGTGTCCATGATCCAGACCATCATCTTGCCGTTGGTACCGACGTCGGGCGCGGGGATGTCGTAGTCGGGGCCGATGTTGTTGCCGAGCGCGTGCGTGAAGCGGCGCGTCACGCGCATGAGCTCGGTCTCGGTCAACGCGCGCGGGTCACACCTGACGCCGCCCTTGCCACCCCCGAACGGGATATCCATCAGCGCGCACTTGTACGTCATGATGGTGGCGAGCGCTTTGCACTCGTCGAGGCGCGTATCGGGATGAAACCGCAGACCGCCTTTGTACGGCCCGAGAATGTTGTTGTGCTGGATGCGGTAGCCCTTGAACAGCTTGTAGCTGCCATCCTCCATGTGCACCGGGAAGTTGACGATGATCTCGTTCTTCGGCTGCGAAAGGATCGTGCGAATGTGGTCGGGCAAGCTGACGATGCGCGCGGAGCGCTCGAACTGGCCTTGCACGCACTGCAGGAAGTAGCGGGATTCGTCGGGTGGGGGAGCCGAAGTGCGAGAGTCCATGGCCACCATGGTGACGTGGATCACGACGAATGGCACGCATTCTTGCATCTGCTGCGGGCGGGCCGCATCCTCAGCGCAGCTCTCGTGCGGAGCCTTGATCGTCGGAGGACTCGATGTGGATAGCTCTTGGCATGCTCGCGTTGATCGCCGTGCTCGCGATGTTCGTCATCGGCACGTACAACGGCCTGGTCGGTAAGCGAAATCGTTACAAGAATGCGTTCGCGCAGATCGACGTGCAGCTCAAGCGTCGCTACGACCTGATCCCGAACCTGGTCGAGACCGTCAAAGGCTACATGAAGCACGAGCGCGAGACGCTCGAGGCCGTGATCAAGGCGCGCAACGCCGCGTATTCAGCGGCCGAGACCGCAGCAAAGAACCCCGGCGATCCGACCGCGATGAAGTCACTCGCGAGCGCGGAAGGCCAGCTGACCTCCGGCCTGTCGAAGATTCTGGCGCTGAGCGAGGCCTATCCCGACCTCAAGGCCAACACGAACATGCGCGATCTCAGCGAAGAGCTGACCTCGACCGAGAACAAGGTCGCGTTTGCCCGCCAGGCCTACAACGACGGCGTCACCGAGTACAACACAGCTCGCCAGGTGTTCCCGGCCGTGATGTTCGCGGCGATGTTCGGCTTCGGCGATGCCGGTTTGCTGGAAGTGATCGAGAGCCAGGCCGAGCGCGCCGCGCCGAAGATCTCGTTTTAGGTTTTCGCCTCGCTCAAATGCGTCTGCGCAACTAGCAGGTAGCGCGTGCGGGCGTCGGCGTGGTCGACGATCGGATGTGGATACGTCTCGCCGAGCGTGACCCGGGCCGCTCGCAACACTGCGGCGCTGGCGCGCCAAGGTGCGTGGATGTACTTGGTCGGCAGCGCGCGCAGCTCAGGCACGTAGCGGCGCACGTAGTCACCCTCGGGGTCGAAGCGCTCACCCTGCGTGATCGGGTTGAATACGCGAAAGTACGGCTGGGCGTCGCAGCCCGTTCCCGCCGACCACTGCCAGCCCATGTTGTTCGAGGCCAGATCCGCGTCGACCAGCCACTTCGCGTAGTGAGCCTCGCCGCGCGCGTAGTGAATCAAGAGATGCTTGGTCAGAAAGCTCACGCTGATCATGCGCGCGCGGTTGTGCACGAAGCCGGTGGCCAGGAGCTCGCGTGCGGCCGCATCGACCACGGGAAAGCCGGTCTTGCCTTGGGTCCAGGCAGCCCAGCCGTGCTCGTCTTCTTGCCAGGGGAAGCCTGAGAAGCTCGGACGAAAGGTCTCGCGCAGCAGCGCCGGACGCTCGATCAGCCAGTGTTGGGCGAACTCGCGCCAGAGCAGCTCCGTGTGGAAGCGGGTGAGCGCGTCGGGATGCGAGCGCTGCAGCTTGCGCTCGGCGGCCTGGAACGCGTCTCGCACGGAGAGCGTCCCGAAGTGCAGATCGGCACTGATCCGGCTGGTCCGGTCGAGGTCCATGCGTCGCGATCGGCGGGGTAGCTCGAGGCGTGCTCAGCGAGGAACAGCATGAGGCGCGCCTGCGCGGCGGTTTCGCCGCCTGGGATCACGCGTGAGTTGCGGACCAGGCCGAGCTGCTCGAGCGTGGGCACCGCGCACGGCGAGAGATCACCCGTGAGAACGGAGGCTCGAGCGGGCAGCGGCGGCAGAGCCTTGGGCGCAGGTACGGAGAGGAGCGCGCGCATGGTCTTCTCTACCTTGGGCATGGAGCGGATCAGGCGTGCGTCAAGACCGCTTCGCAACAGTTCCTAGGCGCCGAAGTCCGCCACGATGTGCTGCGACATGGCGGCACGCGCGGCGTCGGGGATCTCGACGGATTTGCGCGCCGCCAGATCGAACGACACCGCGATCGCTTCGGACGTGCAGAGACAGCGACCCGTTTCCACGTCGAAGACCGCGTGCCCGAGCTGCAGCGTCTTGCGGCCGAGCCCGGTCAGGCACGAGCGCACCTCGATCAAGTCACCGGCGCGCGGCAGCTCGCGATACACGAAGCGGTATTCGAGCGCAGCACCACCGACGCCATCGGGCCGCAACCCCTCGCGAACAGAGCGAAAGAAGTGCCCAATGCCATCGGAGATGCGCGCCATGAAGTTCGACTCGAGCATGCGGCCGTGCGCATCGCAGTCCTCGGGCAGCACCGGACCGAGGAACGCTCCCGTCATGCGCTGCGCGAGCGCGTCAGAGCGCAGTGGTGCCAGGCGCGGCGGCCGCACGGTGACACCGCGCGCCTCAGCGTATTCGGGTAGCGTCACGCGGTGCTCGTTCGCACGCTGCAACGCGTCAGCTGAAAACACGCTGCGCGATTCGTCGAGATCGGCCTGGCCGGCCGGCCCGAGCGCGAACAGGCCCACGTCACTGACGATGGTCGCAGACACGCGATCGCTCGCCACCGCGCGCAGCTCCTCGTAGATACGCAGCACGTCGCCGCGTGCTTCGAGCACGCCGGCGCTCACCGTGAACGGCGCGCCCGGACGCAGCTCGTGATGAAAGCGCACGTGCTGATCGACCGGTCGCAGCAGCCGGCGCTCGGCACGCAGCAGGGCCGGCGGCAAGCCCAACTCCAGCGCGAACAGCGCTAGCCCTTGCGTAGCCCGCGCGAAGTAGTGGCGCACGTTCAAGTGCCCCATCTGGTCGCATTCCCACGTGTTCACGGACGAGCGCAGCACTTCCAACATGCCGGCGAGGATAGCAAATTGGGCGGCGGCCAGCGCGTGGCCCCGGGCTCGAGCGATGCCTGCGCGACCACGGATTTCCACCCAGCACACGCGCTCTGCTACCGTCTGCGCATCGGCCCGCCATGACCTCGTTCTTCGAACATCAAGATCGCGCCCGGCGCAACACCCGCATGCTCGTCGTGCTGATGGCGCTGGCCGTCACCGCGATGGGTCTTTCCATCTACGGCCTGCTCGTTTTCGTCGAGCAGTGGGGCGCAGCACGCATGGCCGCGCGCGGGCTCGGGGAAGCAACCGGCGTGCAGTTCCAAGCGCAGCTGTTCTTCGCGTGCTTGTTCGGCACCGCGGTCGTCGTGGCACTGGCCAGCGGCTCGCGCGTGCTCTCGTTGCGCGGCGGCGGCGCCAGCGTGGCCGAGATGATGGGCGGCAGGCTGGTCAGCGGGAACGCCCGCGACACGCTCGAGAAGCGCTTGGTGAACGTAGTCGAGGAAATGGCGATCGCGTCAGGCGTACCGGTGCCCCAGGTGTTCGTGCTCGATGCCGAGAGCGGCATCAACGCGTTCGCCGCTGGCTTCGGCCTCGACGACGCCGCCATCGCGGTCACGCGCGGCGCGCTCGAGAAGCTCACGCGCGACGAGCTGCAGGGCGTGATCGCGCACGAGTTCTCGCACGTGCTGAACGGCGACATGAAGCTGAACATTCGGCTGATGGGCATCGTGTTCGGCATCGTGTGCATCGGCCTGCTCGGGCGGTTCCTGATGCGCGTCGCCGGGCAGAGCCGCTTTTCGTCGTCGCGCGATCGCGACAAGGGCAACCCCACCGCGGCGATCTTCGCGTTCGGACTAGGCGTGTTTCTGATCGGCGCGATCGGCGAGTTCTTCGGCAAGCTGATCAAGGCCGCGGTGAGTCGCCAGCGCGAGTTCTTGGCCGACGCATCGGCGGTACAGTTCACGCGCAATCCGGGCGGCATCGCGGGCGCGCTGCAAAAGATCGGCGGCTACTCGCTCGGTGCGCAGATGGAAGCGGCTCACGCCGACGAAGCCAGCCACTTCTTCTTCGGCGACATTCACAAGCGCTTGTTCGCAGGCAGCATCTTCGCCACGCATCCACCGCTGTCGGAGCGGATCACCCGCATCGACCCCTCGTTCAAGGGCGAGTTCCCGGCGGTCGCGGATGGCGTCGCGCAACCGGAGGAGCCCGAGCATGCACAGACGAGCGGCTTCGCGGCGAGCTCCGCCGCAGGAGCGCGCGCTTCCGCACCCAACGTCGCCGGCGCAGCACTCGCTGCAGCTGACGTAGTGACGCAAGTCGGCGAGCTCACGGTCGACGCGCTCGCCGAGAGCCGACGGCTGCTTGCCAAGCTACCAAGCAAAGTCCGGATCGCCGCGCAGAGCCCGTTTTCGGCGAGCG
>JADGRF010000044.1 GCA_017881055.1 Sandaracinaceae bacterium | reverse complement strand
CGCACCGCGTCGCGGTCCACCAGGTCGTAGTCGGCGCTGCGCGGCACGCAGATCTCTGCGCAGCCCTTGCTCTGCAGCTGCGCGACCAAATGCGAGCCGAGAAATCCGGCACCTCCGGTGACGACGACGCGCTGGTTCTTCAAGTCCATGGGCAGGTCCTAGAGCGGAAAGTGCGCAACCGTTGTGCAGCCGTCAGCATCCATCGGCGACGACGGCCACGCGAGGATAACCGATGCGGCGCGGGTAGACACAGCTCGTGATACCCTGCCGCCGCCGTATGCGCGTACTCTTGCTCAACCAATTCTATCCGCCCGATGTGGCACCGACCGGGCGCTATCTGCACGAGCTGGCGCGGGCGCTCGTGGCGGCCGGCCACCAGGCCGTCGTGGTCGCGTCGCGCCGAGCCTACGCCGGTGGTGGCGACTACGCTGCTCACGAGTGGCTGGGTGGCGTCGAGGTCGTGCGGCTCTCGGGCTTCGGCTTCGGGCGTGCGACCTATGTCGGCAAGCTCGCTGACTACGTCGGCTACTACGCGCGGCTTGCTGCGGAGCTGGCGCGCACGCAGCGTCCGGACTTGATCGTCGCGCTGACCACGCCACCTTTCGTGGGCCTCTTGGCCAAGCTCGCGGCGCAGGCACGCGGTGCGCGGCACGCGCACTGGATCATGGACGTCTATCCCGACGTCATGAAAGCGCACGGGATGCTCGATGGACGCGCCTACCAGCTGTTGCAGCGTCTCGCGCGCTGGTCGCTCGCGGGCGCGAGCTCCGTGGTTGCCCTGGGACCGGCCATGGCCGACACGATGCGAGCCTATTGCAGTGCGGACACGCGGCTTTCGTGGGTGCCGCTCTGGGCGCCAGCGGGCCTTACGCCTTGGCCCGCCGAAGAGCCGGTGCCGATGCGCGCGGAACGCGGCTGGGAACCCGAACGCTTGGTCTTGCTCTACTCCGGGAACATGGGTCTTGGGCATCGCTTCGAAGAGTTCCTGGCGGCGGTGCAGCGACTCGGGCCTACGGGCCCGCGCTGGGCGTTTGCCGGAACGGGGCGTTCCCGCCCGACGATGGAAGCCTTCGTCGCAGCCAATCCACACCTTCCGGTGCAAATGCTGCCCTATGTTGCGGACGAAGCCGTGCGCGAGCATCTGTGCAGCGCGGACGTGCACCTGGTGAGTCTCGATGCGCGCTGGGAAGGCATGGTGCTGCCGAGCAAGCTGCAGGCCTCGTTCGCGCTGGGCAAGCCGGTGGTCTTCGTTGGCGCGCCCTCGCAAGACATGGCGCGCTGGATCGCCGAGTCCCGCGGCGGCTGGGTGGTGAACGAGGGCGACGTCGAGGGTCTGCTGGCCGCCGTGGCCGAGGCGTCTGACCCGCGCGAGCGCGCGCGTCGCGGCGCAGCCGCGCTGGCATACAGTGAGCGGGAGCTGAGCGAGTCGAAGAACCTGGCCAGGCTGGTGGAGCTGCTGACGGGTAGCTAGATAGGATCGCACAACTCGAAGAGAGTCAATATGACGACGCCGGTAGTGGTCGGTGTGCAGTTTCAAGTCGACCCGGACGCTACCCGCGTGAGCTGCTGGCGCGCTCGGCGCCACCGCCGCCTTTTCGCAGGCGGCGGTGGCGCCGAGCGCTCAGATGACTAAGATTCGCTTCCAGGATCGCTGACGCCGCCGTGCAGCAGACGTGTCAGGCGATGCTCCGGCGTACCAAGGCGCCAGTGCTGATCGAAGACGAGCATGGCAACCCCATCCCGACCAATCAGTCGTCGCCCTCGATCGCGCCGCAGGCGCTTTCGTCGCTGGTACAAGGAATTCTCCGCCCGGATGTTGGCGCGGATCTTCTCCCGCCACGATGCCGAGTACATTCCGTCGGGCCGCGTGGCGGTCTTCGCCGTGTTGCTGATCGCCGCACTGATGGTCGTGGTGGCGCTCGTGATGACGGAAGCGTCGTCGGCCGCCGCGGCCCTGCAGCCCTGAACGCTGAGTGCGCGCCAGCGACGCGCGCGAGGCTGAACCTTGGGAGCGAGACCCCGGCTGCTGAACAGGTCCACTGCCTTTCTGCGGCGCACTCGCGACGCCGCGAGCCGGCTCAGCTTCGACGGCCCGTCAGCCACTGCGTCCCACGTTCAGCGCAGCCCTGGAAGTCGCATCGACGCTCAGTTGATCGTCAGCTCGCCAATCGCGCCGCTCACACGTTGGGTAGCAAGTTGCGTGGTCACTACAGTTACTACGGCATCGTAGGTAACTTCCGTGCGCTCGCGCGATTCCGCGAAGAGGCAGGCCGCGTGTGGCAGAGGTGGTTGAATCGCCGGTCGCAGCGTGCCTCGATGCGCTGGGATCGAATGCAACGCCTGTTGAAGCGATACCCGCTTCCGCGAGCGCGCATTCGGCCCATGCCGCCCCTTGCAGCGAACCCGTGATCCGAAGAGCCGGATGCGTCAATCGCGCACGTCCGGATCTGTGGGGGGCTGGGGAGGGCAACCTCCCTGGCCTACCCGAGTGCCTCGGCTCGGAGGATGCCTTCCCCAGTGTCAAACCCTTGTGTAGACTGCGCGCACCTTGGTCCGCCCGAGATGAGTGATTCACCGACCAGCCCAGTGGGCGACGCATCGGCGCAACTCGTTCAAGTGTCTGCGCATGGTGCGGGCTCGAGTGCCGTGCCCGGTCCGGCGATGAGCGGGAGGACGCTGTTCGCCAGCGTGGTCTGCCTCGCCACGGTCACAAGGCTTGGAGCGCTCTTCTATTCCCGCTTCGTCCTGGACGACGCGTACATCACGTTGCGAGTCGCGCGCAACATCGCTGCGGGGAACGGCTTCGTATACAACGTCGGCGAGCACGTTCAGGCTTGCTCGTCGCCGCTGTGGGGCGTGATCACCGCCGCACTCTGGCTCGCGTTCAAGAACCACGCGTTGCTCGTTGCCCAGAGCATCGGAGGACTTTGCGACGCTCTGGTCGCAGGCTTGATCACGCTGCTCCTCGCACCCACGAACGCGACACGGGCTGCCGGAGCGCAGCGAACCAGCACGTACGGCGCACTGCTCGCGGGATGCTTCTACGCCGGCCTTTCGACGAGCGTGTTGATCGTAACCGGTGGTCTAGAGACCGGCCTCTACGTGCTCGTCATCGCGCTCACTCTGTATCTCGTGGCAGAACGACGCTGGTCGGCCGCGTCCTGCTGCGGAGGTGTTGCGGTGCTCGTTCGACCCGACGGGGCGGCGGTCGCGTTGACCGTCTTGGTCTTCGCCGCGCTCGCCAGGAAGCGTATGCCATGGAGACAGCTGGCACTCACCTCGGTCGTCGTCACTCCGTACCTGGTGTTCGCCGAATTCTACTACGGCGGCATCGTCCCTCAGTCGGCGCTCGCCAAGTCGCGACTCATGCGCAGCAGCGCCGAGGAGTGGGCCAGCCTTGGCCGCAAGTGGGTATGGGGCTCCCCTGTGCAATGGGTGCTGTTCTCGCTATTCGCGGTCGGCCTTTGGGCGGCGGTCGCGAACCGACGCAACCTTCGACCACTCGCGTTTTGGCTCTCGGGCTTCGCGATCGCGTTCAGCTCCTTCGCATCGTGGTGGCCGTGGTACTGGCCGCCGGCGATGTTCGGATACGCCGTCCTGGCCGGCCTCGGCTTCGACGTGATCATCGAGCGCGTCTCCACGCACCTCACGCCCAAGGCTCTTGGCGTGGCCGGTTCGGTGCTGTGCATAGTCGTCGGCGCGGCCGTCACGACGAAGTCCGCTATGGGTGCGCGCGACAATCGCGCGCACATGGCGCTTGCGCTGCCGTATTCCATGAAGATGGGCCACAGGCTGGCGCAACTCACGTCGCCCGACGACACCATCATGACGGAGCCGCTTGGCCTTCTCGGCTTCTTCTCCGACCGCACGTTCCGCGATTTCCCTGGCCTCGCGGCGCCAAGCGTTTCGGATGCGATCAAGGCCTTCGGCGGGCCGGTCCACGGCAAGCCTGACGAGCCCGCAGCGATGCGCTTTCTGCTGCGGCGCGTTCGTCCGACGGTGCTGGTGTTGCGCGAGGACGAATACGACGCATTGCAGAAGGCTGGAGTGTTGGGCAACTACTCGGTGGTCGAGAAGGTTCCGCTGAACAGCCCGCCAAGCAACGGGTTGCAGACAATGTACGTACTGCGGCTGGCAGCGACCGCGCACGGATGACTCGACAGCGTCACTTCGCGGCGACGGTCACGAAGTTTTGACTGAAGATCGCTTCGGCGCCACGGTCGCCTGTTTCCGCAGCCAACGCAACGCGGAACGCCCCGCGGACCAGCTTCCAGACCGCCGCGCGTCCCAGGCTCGCCGCACCGTGAATCACGGGCGTGTCCTCGAAACACTTCACCTGCGCGAAGCCACGGCTCAGCAGCGCCTGGCGGATCGACTGGCGAGTGAAGACGTTCTCGTGAGTGAAATCCCCGTAGCGTATGCGCCCGAAGAACGGCGACTCGCCGTTCACGGTATGGATAATCCACGTGCCGCGGGGCGCGAGCACCCGCACGACTTCCTCCGCGAGGCGCAGTACTTCGTTCTTGGTCAGGTGCTCGATCACGTCGAAGGCAACGATCACGTCTTTGCTGACGGCATCGAGCGTCGCCAGCGCATCGAAGAGGTCCGCGTGCGTCACGCCGACGATTCCGAGCCCCGCGGCCTTCGCCACCTGCTCGGGTGAGCCGTCGACCCCGCTGACATTGGCGTACCCGGCGTCGCGCAAGCAGGCGATGAGGATCCCGGCGCCGCAACCGAGCTCGAAGATTCTGGCGCTGCGCTCCGCGGGGAACCGCTGGCGGATGAGCCGCTCGAGATAGGGCGAACGCGACTGACGGTCGTCGCCGCCCGGCGGGTCGGACTGCCGTCGCCCCAGAGCACGATCTCGTCACGTCTCGCAGCGATGGCATCCACGCACTTGCGGATCATCGCCGGGATCACGTGGCTGCTCTCGAGGTCGAAGTTGTCGCGCGGCCCGTAGAGATTCACGGGCAAGAGCACGACCGCGTTGGTTCCGTACTGGGCGCGGTAGGACTGCGCCATCACCAGCAGCGCCTTCTTGGCGATGCCGTAGGGCGCGTTGGTCTCTTCGGGATAGCCGTTCCACAGCTCTTCCTCGCGAAACGGAACCGGCGTGTGCTT
>JADGRF010000043.1 GCA_017881055.1 Sandaracinaceae bacterium | reverse complement strand
CTCGATGACGGTGACGACTTGGATCTCGCCGTTCTTGCCCACGGTGTAGAAGCCGCGATACGCCTGGTTCAGACGAAACGAATGCTGGCCGAGGCGCTTGCCGGCGAGCTTCTCGTCGTTGTAGCTGGGGTGCGTCTGGACTTTTGGCAGTCCGTCCGCGATGACGGCGTCAACCCACGCGCTCAGCTTTACCTGAACCTGACGTGGCAGCTTGGGGAGCGCCTTCTCGACGGCGCGGCTGATGACGACCTTCGACATGTCCTAAACATACTCCTGCAAGGAGTAAACGGAAGGGCCCAAAGTCGCTTCTTTCTGCGACAGTGTCTACCGATAGCGAAAACGTCGAAAGGAAGCAGTACGCGGACTTTTAATCCGTGGTTTGCTTCGAATCGACAAGTCGCGCTCGGGGTGGACTTGCCGAAATCGTCCGGTGAACGCACTATTAATCCGTATACCGCTTCGAGATGGCGACCATGCGATCCGCGGACTTTTTCGCTACCCACCCGGTCTTCACGCACGAGGAGTACCTCCAGGCGCACGGGGATCGCCGCGACCGGAGCTCCCGGACGGCCGACAGCCTGCTCACCCGGCACGCTGCCGCAGGCAAGATCCTGCATGTCCGCCGGGGCCTCTACGCGACGGTGCCAGCGGGAGCGACACCCGACACGTTCCAGGTCGATCCGTTTCTCCTCGCGACGAAGCTCGCCCCCGACGCTGCGGTCGCCTTTCACGCGGCGCTGCAGTTCCGCGGCAAGGCGTACTCGGTCTGGCATCGCTTCGCCGTACTCACCCGAAGTCACCTGCGCGCGTTGAGCTTCCAGGGCAGCGAGTTCGTCGGCGTTCGGCCTCCGCGCGCGCTCGACGGGTTGCCTGATCTTGGAGGCGGCGTGGTCACCGAGGCCCACGCCGGGGGGACCGTTCGGGTGACGACTTTCGAGCGCACGCTCGTAGACCTGCTCGACGCCCCCGATCTTGGCGGCGGGTGGGAAGAGGTCTGGCGGTCGCTGGAGATGGTCGAGTACCTCGACCTCGTCGCCGTCGTCGCCTATGCGCTCAAGTTGGGCTCTGCGCTCACGAACGCGCGTGTGGGCTTCTTCTTGGAGCAGCACCGCGAGGCTCTATTCGTCGAGGAGCACCACTTGAAGGCCCTCCGCGACCAAGCTCCTCGCCAGCCGCGCTACCTCGATCGCAAGCGTGAGGCCGGGCGGCTCGTGAAACCGTGGAACCTCGTGGTACCGGAACGTGTGCTCAACCGAACTTGGGCAGAGGTCGCCTGATGCTCTCACGAGAACAGCTCCAGCGAGCGGCAGCTCACAGCGGCTTTCAGATCGAGTCCTACGAGAAGGTCCACGTGCTGGTGCGCCTGCTTGAGGCAGTGCGCACGCACCCGTTCCTGGGGTCGCGAATGGCGCTCAAGGGAGGGACCGCCCTCAATCTGTTCGTCCTCGACTTCCCACGCCTGTCGGTGGATATCGATCTGAACTACGTGGGGTCATCCGACCGCGCGACGATGCTCGCCGAGCGGCCTCGCATCGAACAGGCCCTGCAGCAGGTCACGGGCCGTATGGGCCTCACCATCAAGCGGGCTCCGACCGAGCACGCCGACCTCGTCAGCTGCAAGCACTAGTTAGCCCGCTCCAGGGTTGCGCCGCGCTCCGTTGCTCTCCACAGTATGCGCATGAGCGGCTCTTGGCTCGTCTTTATCGTCGGCGCCGTGTGCATCGGCGTCCTCGGTGCTGGCTGCAGCGGCAACTCCAACATCGACCCGTCATGCAAGGAGCCACAACAGTGCGTCTACAGCTCAGAGGGAGCAGCGGTTTGCCGCCAGAGCGTGACCCCTCAGCAACGGCGGGATGACGGTGGCGTCGCCGACGGCCGAAGCTGCGTCGTCGATGAAGGCGCTTGCCCATCAGGGCAGGTCTGTACCGGTGCTTCGGCTTGCTGTGCTGGCGTCCCTGCCAACGGATGCCGATCGCCGCTTGTTTGGGTGTGCTGCCCCGCTTCTGGCTGCTGAGCGGTGAAAACCCCACCACCTCTTCTTTCGAAGTCCGGCGATTCGCGCTTCGGGCCGCGCCTCGCGCCAGCCGATGTGCGGGACTTCGTCAGCTGCAAGCACTAAATTAGTTAGGGGGCTCTGCTCACTTTGGGCTATGCCGGCCACGAGCGTTTGCTTTGCGGTCGGTGAACCGTCCGGCGTTCGAAGAACGCGCGCTCTCCTCTCGGGTCCCGCTAACGGATTTGTGCTTCAGCTGCGAAGGCCCGCTCGCGGCGCCCCAGGTCGCGCGGCGCGCGGCCCCGCGACGTCCTTCTGCAGCTTACCACGGCGTCGCGGGGCCGCGAACCCGACGCTTCGCTGAAATGCCTGCGGGTCTTCGTCAGCTGCAAACACTAGTTGGGCGGCTCTTCGTTTCGGTTCGCGATAGCCTCGCTCGCTTTACGATCCTGCCGGCGCTTGGCGGCCATCACGATTCCAAATCCAAGCGCGGCGATTGCGAGTGCGGATTTCGCGCGACGTGATCACCCGTTTCGCCGTGACGTGATCACCAGTGCGCGCTCGTTTCGCGGCATGTGATCACCACCGCGTGGCGTGATCGGCGACGCAGGTCGTCGCTAGTGTTCAGTT
>JADGRF010000042.1 GCA_017881055.1 Sandaracinaceae bacterium | reverse complement strand
GATGGGGCTGATGCTTCAGAATCGACGCGTAGAGATCGGCGTGCGGGGAGCCCTGGTCGAGTAGCCCTTGGAGCGCGGCACTGTCGAGCGAGATGCACGCACAGTCGCGATTGAGGATTTCGGCGGTCAGCTCCATGGGCATGCGGATTGTAGCATTGGGGGTGGTACTCGTGCCGCCTATGGCTTGGAGCGCGCAGTCAACCAGTCGGCGATTGGCTGCCACACGCGCGTGGGCGCCGAGCTTCCGGCGAACACGCCTGCATGACCGCCGGGCGCGGTGCGGAAGCTCTTGTCTCGACTGCCCACGATGTCGAGCATGCGACGCGCAGCAGCGACGGCCACGATGCGATCGGTCTCGCCCGCGATGGCGAAGAGGTCGCTGCGCACCTGGGTGAAGTCGACGGCCACGCCACCGACACTCAGGTGGCCTCGCGCGAGCTGATTGGCGAGCGCGAATTTCTCGGCGATCTCGCGGATCACGCCGCCGGGGTAATACGGCATGTCGCTGAACCAACGGCCCATGCTCATGTATTCGGTGACGTAGTCGGTGTCGGCCAGGTGGCGCACCATGGCCAGGTACGCCAGCAAGCTGCCGGGCGCGCCACCGACGGGTTGCGCCCCGCGGTGTTCCAACCCGTACGACCTGCAACAAAACCGTGATGGCTCATGAGCTCACTCCTTTGCTGCGCGCCTAGTCTAGGCCACGGCAGTTCGTGTGCTGGCGTCGACTTGCGTGCCACCGTGGATCGTGATGTTTCCGGACCCGTCTACCGACACGGCAAAGTGCACGAGCGGCGCATTCGCCGGTCCTCGCAGCACGCCGCCGTTGCGGTCGAACTGGCTTCCGTGGCACGGGCAGTAGACCGTGAGCGACGCGCCGCTGCCGGAGGGCTCGACATCGCAGCCTTGATGCGTGCAGCTGATGGTCATCGCGTACAACCCGCCGGAATCGCGACCAAGCAGCACGGGTTCGCTACCCACCGGCTGCAGCGTTCCAGCTGTCACGTCCTTGACGTTGCCTGCGCCCACTTCGCCAAGCGACGCCGGGCCAGCGTTTGCGTTGCCGCACGCGGCGGTAGCGGCTGCGCCGGCAACGACGACGAGAAAGCGCCTTCGGTCGAGCAGCAACGAGGCATCCGTGGTCATGTACGTTCTCTCCTTCGAGCGTTGCGCACCCGTGGTCAACACGGAACGTGGCGGTCCGCCGCGCACTTGCGCCCGCGCACCCGAACAAACACCCCGCGTTCTGGGCTCTGTTGAGTCATTCGCCCCCGGCGCGCAGAACCTTCACGGGCCGCGGTGCGATTTCTCTTCGGACACCGAACGCGCCCATTCTTTTTGAAGCTGAGCGACGCGAGGGGCGAATACACTTTAGATTGATCCATCGCATGCAGTTTCGTTTCCCACGCCACCCGCTGCGCTGCGCGCCTTTCGCCATCGTGCTGGCGGCGCTGTGCGTGGGCGCCCTGCCCGCGACCGCGGCTGCCAGCTGCGCACTGCAAGTGATTCCCGAGCATCCCGATGCGGCCTGGGCCACAGCCGTCGAGGACGCGCACGCACTGCTGCAGGCCCAGTCGGGCGATTGCGCGAAAGCTGTGATCGAGATCGACGCTGGGCTGGCGACGCTGACCTTCACCACCAGCGACGGGCGGCGTGCCGTGCGCGTGCTACACGATCCGAATGAGCTCTCGCCAACGCTGGATGCACTGCGCGTGACGCTACCACCGCCGCAGGTCGTCACGCCCACCACAAGCGAGCGTCGTGTCGACGACCAGCGCGCCGTGCAGCCACACGCTACGCAGCCTGCGCCGTCAGCTGCAACACCAGTGCATGTAGTGCATGTCCTGGTGCATGGGCTGCTGGGCGCACGCTTCGCTGGACCGGGACCGGCGCTCGGCCCCAGCGTTCTGCTGGGCGCAAGTCTGGGCCTCGCGCGCTGGGAGATTGGCCTCTTGGCGCGTTGGACGCCGGTGTACGCGGTTCTCGCGGACGACGCACGCTCGGCACGGCTGGCCGATGTCTCCGCCGGGCTCGCCGTCGGACGTCAGACGCCGCTCGGTGCGCGCGTAGCGCTGATGACCGGCATGATGCTGTCGGCGGCGTCGCAGCACGAGGGTTGGCACACACCCGATGCGGCGACGGGCAAGACGGTGCACGCGGAGCAAGACCGCGGACAAGCGCTCGTTGGCGCCTACGCAGCGGCCGTGTTCCCCTCCGATGGGCATACGCGTTTGCGCGCCAACCTGTTGGCCGATGTCGACGCGACGCACGTCGGCGAAAACGACCCGCCAGCGAACGGCCTGCCACGCCTGCCGTGGTGGGCGCTGACGCTGGCGCTGGGCGTGGAAAGCGAGGTGTTATGACCGCTCTCGTACGGGCAGCAGAGCTCAGCGAATCCGATCCTGCATTGCTGGCACGAATCGTCGCCGGCGATCTCGACGCCTTGGGTGGCTTGTTCGAGCGCTACCATGCCGACGTGCGCCGTTTCCTGCTGCGCATGGGGGTTCGCGCTGACCTGGACGATCTCGTTCAGCTGTGCTTCCTCGAAGTCATCGGCGCAGCCCGCAACTACGATGGTCGTGCGTCGGCGCGCGGCTGGGTGCTCGGTGTTGCCGCCACGATGGTTCGTCGTCAACGTCGGTCGCTGGGGCGCATGGCGGCGCGGCTGCGAGACTGGGTGAGCGCGCAAGACGAACAGCACGACGCCACGCCAGGCGAAGCCTTCGATGGCCGCGAGATCGAAGCGCGGTTGTTTCGGGCACTGGAGCGACTCGCACCCAAGAAGCGCGAAGTGTTCGTGATGATCGCGCTCGATGGCACCTCGGGCGAAGAGGCCGCAGCCGCCCTTGGCGTGCCCATCAATACCATCTGGACGCGCCTGCACCATGCACGCAACGCGCTACGCCGCGAGCTGCAGGACGGTCAACCATGACCTGCGCTCGCACGTGGCAAGCGGCGGCGATCGAGGATGGCCGCATCGACGCACTCGATGCCGCATCGTTCGAGCGGCACGTGCTGCAGTGCAGCGAGTGCGCGCGCGAGGCAGCAGCGCTGCAGGAGCTGCGCCGTTCGCTGCAACGCATAGAGCCTCGCGAGCTGTCTCCGCTCGAACAACGTCGACAGCGCGCTGCGCTGCTGCGCAAGGCCAATGAGCTCACCCTCACACGCAGTGAGCGCCCGCACCGGGCGCTCGTGCCGGCAGCAGCCGCTGCGTTCGTGGCGCTTGCGGCCGTCGCCGTCGTCTTGCACTGGGGTCACTCGCCGCCGCCTGCCGCGCAGCGCACTGCGCCGGTATTCGAGCTGCGGACGGTCGGTGGTGCAAGCTTCCGCGACCAGACGCACGGGCCGTTCGGCCAGGTTGTGCTGGCGAGCGGCTCACTCGCCGTCCACGTCGAGCACCTGCGACACGACCAACGCTTCGTGGTGGCCGTACCAGATGGCGAGCTCGAGGTGCATGGTACCCGCTTCATCGTCGAGGTCGACGGCG